>JASJCJ010000058.1 GCA_030066045.1 Calothrix sp. MO_167.B12 | reverse complement strand
TTGTTCTTACTCACTTATGGTTTAAGTATACCACAGTGGCCCCATCCAATCGGTTCACGGAACTTAAAAGTTCCTACCGACTTATCCCCGTGTCTAAAGCCAGGGGCTTGCGTCTCGTTTTTTGGTCAACAATTAACCGTTCTGGTGAAGATAATTGATTTCTTGGAGTTTCCTGAAAAAGTTGCGATTCTCCCTAATCAGCAGCTCTGAGAAAATAATTGATTGTGCTGGAGACAATGGATAGCACAATGGAACCTAATAAAGCTGCTAAAGGACCATCAATCTTGAAACCGTAACTGGGAGTCAGTAAGCTGGCTAACCAGAGGGTAAATCCGTTAATCACAAAAGTGAATAAACCAAAAGTCAGTAAGGTAATGGGAAATGCCAAAATCTTCAAAATGGGACGAATAATGGCATTCACAATGCCAATTACCACAGCCGCAATTAGTGCTGTACCTAGATTATTTACTTGAAAGCCAATATTAATTATTTGCAGGATATTGGCTGTAATTAACAATGCGACGGCAGTACCTAACCAAGTTAATACAAAATGTCTCATATCAAGGTTTTTTAATTGCTAGCTAGAAAATGGTTGATAGTTGTTAGTTGTTAGTTGATGGTTGACAGCTTAAGTGTGGGAGCCGCAGTAGGGGCGCATTGCGTGCGCCCTTGAGAGTTAAGTCACAAACCATTTTTATACTTGTTTGTGAGATTTTCTCATGAGGGGCTAACTTGAAAATAGGGAGTTCGGAGGGAAGGAGAGAAGGAGTAGGGGCGGGGTTTCCCCGCCCGGAGTAAGGGAATTATTTTCATGGCTTGGTTGCGGGAGTTTCCTATGGGAGGCTAGCTAAAAAATAGGCGCGGAGGCGCACATTAGGGGCGTATTGCGTTACTCTTCGTTCCACCCAACCTACTATTTTTCTTTACTGAACCGTATTGCCCCATAACTCCAATAATTGTGAAAGTGACCCCGTTCTATCCCAATTACTAGAGATGGGTGATTTCACTTAATCTAGACTATTTTGGGGTAAAGCGATTGCCAGAATTACAAGTAATTCGCGGGACATAATACCACATGGTTTTTAGGAAAAAGTCTTGGACTTTCCCTTTTCTTGGCAAATATTCATAATTAATTTCTGTTTCAAACTGAGGAACCCAGTCTCCGACAGAAACTGGGCGAGTCAATCAAAAATGTCCCAAAATTTCATAGTGGTACAGGCAGGGATGCCTGTATGAATTAATAATTTAAAACAATTGTAGTGGGAGCGTCTCGCTCCCTATTGCCAAGCAGCGAGCAAGATGCTCCCATTCCTTCAACCTTGCAAAATTAATGCAATGAACTACTACTGTTCCGCCATATTAGTGTCTTTCCCATTAGTTCTGATAGGTAAATAATTGTAGTGGGAGCGTCTCGCTCCCTGCTGTAGCGGGCAAGATGCCCACACTACAGCTGCCCTTCAAAATCAATGAGACAAAGCATTAGTTTTGACGGGTATAAGAAGAAACCGCATTAGCCTGTCTCTTACAGAGGAACTACGTTAACGCGAAGCGTGTGCTTTGCACTCAGCCATGCCCGTAGGGCTTTAGGCACGAAGTACGCAAAGTCAGAGGGAGAGAAGATAAATAGAGATATTCATTGAAAAGACTCGCTTAATTGATTCGTTTAATACTTTCCAAACATCCTCTTAGAGCTTAACCCAATATTTACTTGACTCAAATATACTTTTTGAATTATAATTTTAGATTGTCTGTCTAATTCTTGCTCGGATCGGGTAGACACCCAATAAAAGCTGGAAAACAGCGATATTTCGCAAGTTGTATGCACGGCATATACGACAAATTAACCAGCTACCTGTACGGCAACTTCAAGGACAATTTGAATGACTTACGCAATTATTGAGACTGGTGGTAAACAGTTACGGGTGGAACCAGGTCGTTTTTACGATATTGAACTGCTTGCAACTGAGCCAGATGAAAAAGTTAGTATAGAATCTGTTTTGTTGGTTCAGCATGATGGTGAAGTTACCATCGGACAACCTTTGGTTGCAGGAGCCAAAGTAGAAGGGACGGTAATGCGGCACCTGAGAGGGCGTAAAGTCCTGGTATATAAAATGAAGCCGAAAAAGAAAACCCGTAAAAAACGCGGACATCGCCAGGAACTAACCAGATTGATGATTAATTCCATTAGCCTCAATGGTTCGATATTAGCATCACAAGAAGCTACAAGTGAATCGTCTGCCGAAGAAGCTACAAATGAATCTTCCGCCGAAGCAACCGCTGAATAATAATAACAAGTAAACCTACAAGAGGAAATTATGGCTCATAAGAAAGGAACAGGTAGTACTCGTAATGGTCGTGATTCTAATGCTCAACGACTAGGTGTAAAACGCTACGGCGGTCAAACTGTTCGTGCAGGTAATATCCTGGTGCGTCAGCGCGGTACTAAATTTCACCCTGGTAACAATGTGGGTATTGGTAGCGATGATACTCTTTTTGCCTTAGTTGATGGTATTGTTGCCTTTGAACGTAAAGGTAAAAGCCGGAAGAAAGTTAGTGTTTACCCTGCTGTGACTGAAGCTCCAGCAAATGCTTAATATTTGCATAAAACAAGAATCTCCCGTTACAGCCGAATCTTTTGTAGACAAGGTTAGACCTTTGTAGACAATTGTCAACGTTTTTGATGTATTTTGTGCTTCATTTTTGGTATCACAACAATACATATAGTCTTCCAGAATTTGAAGAGCTAGAATTTACCATTCTAGCTTTTTAGTTTATAGGGTGCGTTACGCGCTTACGCTTTAGCGTAGCCATGCCCGGAGGGCTATACGCACCCTACTGGATTGACACAGCTAAAATAGTGCAATAGGTGTAGGTTGGGTTGTTCGCGTTAGCGTTGCGTAGCAATAGAATGAAACCCAACATCAGTAAAGCTTTGTTGGGTTTCCCTATCGCTCAACCCAACCTACATTTTTTGGCGTGTCAGTCCACTACGTATTTTTTCAAAAATCAAGTATTATTCCTAAATAAGTAATAAAGAATTAAACTTCCCCGCCCCACCCATTAAGAAACAAGTCAAATCCTTTTCCCTTTTGCCTTCTGCCCCCTGCCTCCTAGCTTGAAAATAGGGAGTGATGGAGGGAAGGAGGGAAGGAGTGTAGACACGAAGTGGCTTCTCGTAGAGTAGGAGTAGGGGCGGGGTTTCCCCGCCCAGAGTGAGGAAATTATTTTCATGGGCAGGTTGTGGGGATTTTTCCGTGAGGGGCTAACTTGAAAATGGTTGATGGTTGATAGTTGATGCTTGACAGTCTTTAATTTATCACTCCTTCCCTCCCCACACTCCCCTCTCCCTCTTACTCCCTTCCCGCTATAAAATTACCGAAAAATTGTAGGCTGGGTTGAGGGACGAAACCCAGCATATCGTTGGGTTTCACTTCGTTCAACCCAACCTACGTTATAGGTAATCTTCTGCCGGGAAGGGAGTAGTCGTCACATATCAAATTATGTAATTATAGATACCAGTTAATTGAATCCTTCTTATTTACTTCATCTAATTTTTAATGCTTTTTCATCTTTCATGGGAAAAAAGTCTGATAGGCTCAGTATTAGGGACTGTAATAGTAACAAATCAAACTTATCTAGCTGCCCAAGAAAGGCAGAGGGCAGAGGGCAGCGAGAGCTGGAGGTTTGCTTGTCGATTGAGTAGCCCTATTGCCGAGGTGAGCATTTGGGTTTAAAACCTTGATTAAAATGCGTAAAGTGTTTTAATGGGGCGGTAATTAGGGGTGGTTCAGAATTCCTGACTCATTACCCGCTTTTGCCTTCTAATTCCAATTCTCCCTGTCTCCTCCATTCTTCAATTTTGGTTTCAATTGTCTTTGAAACCAAAACCTGAGGTTGAATATATTCAGCAATGCAGAGTATAAAATTTGTACTTTGTGCTAAAAAGGCTTTGATATCATCAACTTTAATTGTGGAATACAACTAAAAGTCATCCTCCAAGTTCTTTAATTTCAGGGAAAGCAAGATGAGTACAATCCATATAGATAGCTATAGCTTATTACAGAAGATATACCCTCTATCCCTGTTAGCCCAGCTAACCAGTCGAAAAGCGACGGGGAAATTGTGTATATATACATATACAGAATCTTGGTCTATCTATCTAGAAGGGGGTAAATTGATTTATGCCTCTTATTCAGAAGAACTGTTTGAGCGACTTGAATATTATTTACAAAAATTAAATCCCAATATTCCCCAGTTTCATAGTTCAGAATGGCTAGAAGCAGGTTTCACATTCAATAGTACGGGAGAGAATCGCTCTCTAGCACCCACTGATTATGCTGTTATTTGCTATTTAGTAGATCGAGATTATATTAATACCACTGAAGCAGCAATCCTGATAGATAAGTTAGCCAAAGAAGCTCTAGAGTGTTTTCTGACATTAAAGGAAGGTAAATATGAGTTTAGTCAAGAATCTTCATTAGACGTATTACCCAAGTTCTGTCGATTAGAAATGCGGTTGTTGGTGGAACATTGTCAAAAAAAATTAAAAAGTAAGCAGAATGTTCAATCTGCAAATATAATTAATAGTTCTCCTCCAGTATTATCTAATACTATACCTGCACTTACACAGGAACAAATTGATCCGCAATTATCACAACATGGCTTGGAAAATCCTGACTATGAGCAACATCCAACTGTTTCACAATCCGTTGAGCAGCATATCTATACCATCGCTTGTATCGATGACAGTCCTACTGTATTACGGTCTATCAAACATTTTTTAGACAAAAATGTATTTTCTGTAATTGCAATTAACGATCCAGTCAAGGCTTTAATGCAAATTTTACGTAGTCAGCCTGATCTGATTCTCTTGGATGTGGAAATGCCCAATTTAGATGGTTACGAGTTATGTTCTTTGCTCCGGAGACATTCGAGATTTAAGCATACTCCTATCATCATGGTGACTGGAAGAAAAGGCTTTTTAGATAAAGCAAAAGCAAAAATGGTTAGGTCTTCGGGCTATTTAACTAAACCATTTACTCAAGCAGATTTATTAAAAATAATATTTAAAAATTTGGCGGTTGATAAATAACTTGAAATATCATTAATATGTCCTATTTTCGGGTTGGCGATCGCATATTCATATCGTCATAATTTGATGATTTTAAATTATCTATTTACTATGGTGCAAACATGATACTTAAAAATCATCAAAAATTTTTGATAAATTAATGTTATTTAACATAATCAATGAATTATGAATAGTTCTCAAGTTTCACAAAAAAATATCAAAACTCAGGGAGAGACTTATCTTCATTTTCACCTGAATCCGGTAACTTCTGCTGTATTATCTGCCAAATACACCCAAGAAGCAATGGTGGTACCTGGAGAAGCAATAACTCCTATGCCCAATATGCCAGCTTGCATTATGGGTTTAATGAGCTGGCGAAGTCGTATTCTTTGGGTTGTTGATTTACCAATGATTCTCAACTTAGAATCTACCCATTATCGGAGTCGGCAATTTAGTATCATTGTCATTAAAGTCGAATCAATCCTGTTGGGTTTAGTTGTACATAATATCAAGGGTAATACTAAATTTATGCCTGATGATATTGTATCTCCCATTGGTCAAGTAGCAACTAGTTTGGTTCCGTATTTAAGAGGGTGTGTTGTCCAAGCACAAGAAATATTGCTAGTGCTAGATGCACGAGCAATTATGCAGTCTTCTTTGCTTCGCATTGATTAAGTTGTACTCAGAACTAAAAAACATACTGTAGTAGCTTATTCAGCTACAATTAGGACAATAATTTATGTTTAATCAAACAGACAATAGTCAAAGTGGTGATGTCCAAAATAATTCATCTAATTTATCATCATTAGAAAATATCAATGCTCTTCAATCCACATCCATATCTAATCAAAATGGCAATCATCATACTAATCAAAATCGGCTAGTACAAACTTATAAACAGATTAGTTGGCGGACAAAAGCAACAGTTTTAGCGATCGCTCTTTGCACTGTACCAGTATTGGCAGTGGGATTGCTAGCAAATAAATTGGCGAGCAGATCTGTGAATGAAAAGATATCTCAACAACAACAAGCAGCAGCTACCAGCTTTGCCAATCAAGTTAATAGCTTTATGCTAGAACGCTATGCAGATATTGAATTCATGGCAAATCTGCCGGTACTGGCTAATGATAATATCAGAACATCGGTCAGCGATCGCTCCAAACAAGCTGCACTGGATAAATTTATAGAAAACCAAGTATATGACAGCATTGCTGTTTTTGACCTCAACGGAGATGTGATTACCCAATCAACAGGGGAACCTCTGCCCAACCATCAAGATCGTTCCTACTTTCAAACAGTGAAGGAAACAGATCGTCCCTACCTTACCCAGCCAATGGACTCCCAAAGTTCTGGTCAAAAGAGTGTTTACGTGGCAGCACCAGTGAAACAACCTGACAGTGGGGAAACAATTGCCATTATTCGAGCCAGGATGCCCATGCAAAGGCTGGCGGTAGTAGTTAAAAACTATGCATCACTGAACAATGCTGAGGAATACCATTTTATAAATGGTTCTGGGCAAATTTTCCTCAGCTCAGAAAAAAAATATGTGGGCAAAAAATTAGTAGATGAGTACAAGCCATTATTAAAGCTAGTAGATACACAGCAAAGTAATACTTTTGTCGTAGAGCAGAAAAATAACTCCCAGGCAGAATTAGTTAGCTATGTACCTTTGCCACAATCCCCACAGCTATCTAATTTACAGTGGAAGATAGTGACTGCCACAGAGCGAGCCAGTGCCTTTGCATCTCAAACAGAATTATTATTAGCACTCGCCATTGGTACGGGATTAACAGCATTAATTGTAGGAGTAATCGCCGCTTGGTTAGCACGTAGGGAAACCCAACCAATTCTTCAAGCCACAGCAGCAGTAGCAAAACTTGGTCAAGGGGACTTTAATACCCGTTTACAGATCCGTCGAGAAGATGAATTGGGTGTTTTAGGTCAAAATATTAACCAGATGGCATCACAATTACAACTGCTGTTAAAAGAACGGGATTTAGAATCAGAAAGGGAAAAATCTCTCACAGATATTACTCTCCTCACCCGTAAAAACCTCAACAAAGAAGATATTTTCACTACATCTGTAGAACAAATTCGCTACGTACTGAACGCTGATCGCGCAGTTATTTATCAATTCAATCCCCCAACTTGGGATGGTGAAATTATTGCCGAATCACTAGCCCAAGGATGCTCCTCGATTATCGGAGAAGTAATCGACGATCCTTGTTTTCGAGAGCGCCATATCCAAAGTTACAAGGATGGTAGGGTAGAGGTACAGTCAATATCTAACATTTATGAAGAGCTGCAAATGCCTAATGCCCAGTGCTACATGGAAATGTTGGAGAAATATGCAATTAAGGCTAATTTGATTGCACCAATTCTGATTCATGGGGAATTACTGGGATTAATGATTGTCCATCATTGCCAAGCTCCCCATATCTGGCAACAAGGAGAAATCGATCTATTTAAACAGCTAGTGACTCAAGTTGGCTATGCCTTAGAACAGACAAAAGTTTTAGAAGCATTAGAACAAGCCAAACAAAAAGAAAAGCAACAAAAAGAACAACTACAAAGTCAGCTTTTAGAATTATTAAATGATGTAGAAGGGGCAGCCAGTGGTGACTTGAGAGTGAGAGCCGAAATTACATCTGGAGAAATTGGCATTGTAGCCGACTTTTTCAACTCAATCATCGAGAGTTTGCGTTTAATTGTTACCCAAGTTCAAGAAACAGCCTCCCAGGTAAACAATTCTTTGGCAACCAGCGAAACAGCCACTAGGCAACTTGCAGAATCAACGCTCACCCAAACTACAGAGATAGAACGTGTATTAGATGCCGTGGATCAAATGAATGACTCCATGCAATCCCTAGCATCCAACACCCAAGAAGTTGCCACGGTAGCAAATCAAGCTGCTAGTAACACTCAACACAGCGGGGAAGCAATGGAGTTGACTGTGCAAAATATCCTCTCCTTAAGGGAAACAGTGGGCGACACAGCTAAAAAAGTGAAGCGTCTAGGAGAATCCATGCAGCAAATTACCCGGGTTGTTTCTTTAATTCATGAAATTGCCATGCAAACCCATTTATTAGCTATTAATGCTGGAATTGAAGCTGCCCGTGCGGGAGAAGAGGGAGAAGGGTTTGCAGTAGTTGCCGAAGAGGTAGGCATATTAGCCACTCGCTCTGGTGCTGCAACTCAAGAGATAGAACAAATTGTGGAAAATATTCAACGAGAAACCAGCGATTTAGCACAAGCAATGGAATTGGGTGTTACCCAAGTAGTTGAAGGTACGCAAATTGTGGAAGATGCCAAACAGAATTTGTATCAAATTTTTGCAGTGTCTCGCCAAATTGATTCCCTGGTACAGTCAGTTTCCTCTGCTACCACATCTCAGGTACAAACCGCCCAAACTGTCAGCCAATTGATGAGAGAAATTGCTGCTATATCCCAAGAAAGTAGTGAATCTTCTCGCCAAGTTTCTGCTTCTTTACAACAAACGGTAGAGATTTCCCAACAATTACAAGCGACTGTCGGTACCTTCCAGGTAAGTTAATTGTCAGTTGTTAGTTGTCAGTTGTTTTCGTTTTTGCTCATAACTAATGACTCTTGACTGAGGATAAATGCCATGTCACAAGACAAAGAATTAATAATCCAGATGCAGTTCCTGGAGGAAGCGACAGATTATCTTAATACCCTAGAAACTGTATTACTAGAAATCAACTCTAGTAACCGGATTGAATTAGAAAAAATTAATGCCGCACTGCGAGCCGCTCACTCTATTAAGGGGGGAGCGGGGATGATGGGATTTCGGGAACTCTCGAATTTAGCCCATCGTTTAGAAGACTGTTTTAAAGTTCTAAAAACTCAGAAAAACTCCTTACACTTAGACACTGAGTTACAAAGCTTGCTGCTATCTGGAGTTGATTGGTTGCGCCAGATAGTAGGCTTACATTCAGAAGGTAATATAATTGACGAGCAGTGGTTAGCAAATAGTTGTTATCCAGTGTTTGCCCAATTGCACCAACGTTTGGGCGATCCTACCCCGGAAGATGCCACAACTATCCTCTCCCCAGAAGAAGGACAGGATATTGTGCCTCTGCTGTTTGAAACAGAAGTGGAAGGAAGTTTGCAGCGTTTAGAAGCAATGTTGGCAGATATTTCCCAACCCAGCCTACGGGAAGAAGTAAATATTATGGCAATGGAGTTGGGAGGTTTGGGGGAAATGTTGCAGTTAGAAGCATTTGCCCAACTTTGTCAATCGATTAGCGATCGCTTGTCAACAGCACCATCCTCTGATGACGTAGCAGAAATTGCCACCGCAGCACTGGCTGCATGGAGGCGATCGCAAGCTCTGGTATTAACCAATCAGTTGGATAATTTGCCCAGACAAATTTCCCTAGATAATATTACCTTACCATCGACCTCAACTGAGGCAACAACAACTACCCAACCAACAGAAATATCCCCAGAAAATTATCTAGATGCTGATATCCTGACCATGAATTTCCAAGCATTGGAAGCGGCCTTTGCCAACGAAAATATGGCGACTGCATCATCGGCATTATCAGCAGCTCAACCCCTCAATTTAGAAGAATTTAATCATACAGATTACCAATCCCGAGAGCCAAAAACTGAGCCAATTGCAGCCAATCATCGCAGTGAAATCGGGGAAAATACAGTTAGGGTTCCCAGTAAGGAACTGGAGCAAATTAATGATTTATTTGGAGAATTGATTATCCAGCGCAACGGGTTGAACTTACAACTAGAAAGATTGCGTAAATTAATGGGCAATCTTTCTCAGAGAGTACAAACTTTAGAGCGTGAAAACCAAAAACTACGTACTGGATATGACAAAATAGCTACACACAATTTGCATCCTGCCGGTGTTTCTCCCCCGGCGATCGCCACCGATAGGCAACCTGATTCTCCTCAGTTAGAATTTGCAGACAATGAATCCCTAGAAGGCATGAATGTGGGATTTGATGCCTTAGAAATGGATCGCTACAACGAATTAAGCTTACTGTCCCAGGACGTAATGGAAACCATTGTTCAGGTACAGGAAGTATCAACTGACTTACAAATCAGTCTGGATGATACCGATAAAATTTCTCGCAAATTTAACAAAACATCGAAGCAGTTACAAAGCAAACTGACACGGGTAAGAATGCGACCCCTATCAGACTTAGTCAACCGCTTCCCCAGAGCTTTGCGGGACTTGAGTGTGGAATACGGCAAAAATGTCCAACTGCAGGTAGAAGGAGCTAATACCCTGATTGAGCGTAGCATCCTCGAAGCATTAACAGATCCCCTAATGCACCTGTTGCGTAACGCTTTCGATCATGGCATTGAAACCCCAGACATTCGCCGTAGCCGTGGGAAAACAGACCAGGGATTAATTACCATTCAAGCATCGCAGCAGAACAATCGCATTGTCATCAAAATCAGCGACGATGGGCAAGGCATTTCCCTAGATAAAATTCGCCACCGGGCAATTGCTATGGGTTTGGATGATAGTTTAATTGGCAATGCCAGCGATGAAGAATTATTATCCTTAATTTTCGAGCCCGGATTTAGCACTTGCGATCAAGTCACCACATTATCCGGTCGGGGAGTAGGTATGGATGTAGTCCGCAACAACCTCCAACAAGTGCGGGGAGATGTCAAAGTAGATACAGAATTGGGTCACGGAACTACCTTTACTCTGTCAGTCCCATTTACCCTTTCCGTTGCTAGGGTGTTATTAGTGGAAAACAACCGGATGTTATTGGCATTTTCCACTGATGTGGTAGAAGAAATGTTTTTACTGCAAAAAGAGTTGATATTTCCCATGGCAAACCGAGAAATGCTCAACTACAAAGGCAATATGCTGCCATTAATTCGGTTGGAGCAATATTTGAAGTTTAATTGCCCTCAGTATGACCACTATGAATTAGAAACACCAGCAGCAATTAATGCTACCAGTGTATTGATTATCAATACTGGCAATCAATTAGCAGCAGTAGTTGTGGAGCGTTGTTGGGGAGAGCAGGAGGTGGCAATCCGCCACGTGGAAGGTAATATACCCCTACCCAAAGGTTTTAGTAATTGTACAATTCTTGGGGACGGGCGGGTTGTACCCCTAGTGAATATTAATGAATTACTGTATTGGATTGCTAATCACGAGGGTACCCCCAAAAATAACCAATCACAATCAGCAAGGTTAAAAACAGTATTCCTGAAACCGGCTGACAATCAACCAGTCGAAATACCTATAAAAAACAAAGGTAGTATTCTAATTATCGATGATTCGATTAACGTGCGTCGTTTTTTAGCCCTCACCTTAGAAAAAGGAGGATATCAAGTAGAACAAGCCAAAGATGGTCAAGATGCTCTGGAGAAACTGGAAAATGGTTTAAGGGTACAAGCAGTTATTTGTGATATTGAAATGCCTCGCATTGATGGTTATGGCTTTTTGGGTCGCGTAAAATCTAATAAAGATTTGAAAAATATACCAGTTGCCATGTTGACATCTCGCAGTAGTGAAAAACATCGGCAGCTAGCAATGCAATTGGGCGCTCAAGCTTACTTCTCCAAACCCTATAATGAGCAAGAATTACTGCGAACTCTAGAGGGTATTATGGTGAGCGTTAATTAATGGTGGGGGTAAATTTCTGAGATTGGAGTTATGTGCCAGCAATTTCTGGCTAAAATAGTATATCTGTTCTATTTAGTTCACTAACTTAACACTCCCCAGATTCTGTATATATAAGAGGTAGGAATGGCTGTTAACACCACTGATAATGCTGGCAAACAAAAAGCACTGAACATGGTGCTCAATCAAATTGAGCGTACCTTTGGCAAAGGTACAATCATGCGTCTGGGTGATGCTACCCGGATGAAAGTTGAGACTATTTCCAGTGGAGCATTAACCCTGGACCTAGCTTTGGGTGGCGGTTTACCCAAGGGAAGGGTAATTGAAATTTATGGTCCTGAAAGCTCTGGTAAAACCACAGTGGCTTTACATGCAGTTGCTGAAGTTCAGAAAAAAGGCGGTATTGCAGCCTATGTGGATGCAGAACACGCCCTCGACCCCACCTATGCCGGAGCTTTGGGGGTTGATATTGAAAATTTGTTGGTTTCCCAGCCTGATACGGGGGAAGCAGCTTTAGAAATAGTCGATCAGTTAGTTCGCTCTGCGGCAGTGGATATCGTCGTTGTAGACTCCGTAGCGGCTCTGGTTCCCCGTGCTGAAATTGAAGGGGATATGGGTGATGCTCACGTAGGACTACAGGCAAGGTTAATGAGCCAAGCCCTACGTAAAATTACTGGTAATATTGGCAAGTCTGGTTGTACAGTGATGTTTATTAACCAGTTACGCCAAAAAATTGGTATTAGCTATGGTAATCCAGAAACTACAACTGGTGGTAATGCCCTAAAGTATTACTCCTCTGTGCGTCTAGATATTCGCCGCATTCAAACATTGAAAAAGGGTAGTGAGGAGTTTGGTATCCGTGTCAAGGTAAAAGTGGCAAAAAATAAAGTTGCTCCACCTTTTAGGATTGCTGAATTTGACATAATTTTTGGTAAAGGCGTTTCTACTCTCGGTTGTCTGGTTGATTTAGCAGAAGAAACCAAGATTATTGTCCGTAAGGGGGCTTGGTATAGCTATAACGGTGATAACATTTCCCAAGGTCGGGATAATGCCATTAAATACTTGGAAGATAACTTAGAGTTTGCCGAACAAATCAAACAATTAGTGCGAGAGAAGCTGGAGATGGGAGCCGTTGTTTCTGCAAATTCTGTCAGGCAGGCAAGTAATCAGGAAGAGGATGGGGAGGATGGAGATACGGAAGAATAGATTCAGACAATACTGCGAACCTAAGGGTTGATACGCAACAGCTAGTTAGTAGCTAAAGCAATCCCCAAACAAACTAGGGTGAAGCAAAAATTTACGGGTACGGCATCCAAAAGTTTTCTCTAGACAAAACAATTTTATTGATGCTGTACCCCTATGAACAATTCATTCATAATGCCTTTTACAGAGGAGCTGTGCTCTAAGCGTAAGTCCTACGGACGACCTTGCGATACACGTAAGCATGTCCGTAAGGACTCAGCTATGCCGTAGGCTTTACGTAATTAATGGTGCAAGCCCCTAAATTTATTTATGGATAAATTATTTTAGATTTATCCGTAGGCACGAACCCATGAATTATCAATTATCAATTACGAATTATGCTGACACATTTTATTTCATTGTAACTAAATTGAATTATCTAATATCTTCCAGACGTTTTCTATTCAAAAAACTATCTAATATATCTGAGCGTTGTTGATACATGGAATAATTGTGATTTGTTACATCTAACTGATCAACTGTCTCTGGGATTCTGAAAAAATCTAAGGTTGCTTCTGCATCAGTTGGTATTTCTCTATCTGATATTTCATTTTCATTAATATTGGTATTATCAATAGTAGGTACTAACTGCATCAATAATTCAACAGCCACACCCGGTAAGACAGTCGTATTTTTGTTGGCAAAAAACGAGAAACTAATTTGACCCAAACGGATGCGATCGCCATCTTTAAGTCTAGTTGGTCGATAGATAGGTTCCCCATTAACATAGGAGCCATTTGTACTATTAAAGTCGATTAGATAAAAACTTCCATGTTCTGGAAGATATTGAATTGCTCCGTGGCGATGGGATAGATAGGGATCGGCAATACAGATGCCATTATTGCGATCTCTACCAATAGTCCATATTTGCTGTGGTTGTAGTAACTTTTGAGTATTACCTGTAGATAAATTTGTGATTACATAAATCTCTGATTCATCTACAGCACCCTGTAAATAAAGTTGTGTAAATTCTCTTTCCCTTGATTGATATCTATCTTCTAACTGGAGAAGATCATCTATTAAGCTGGTATTGCTTTCATACAATTTGAGAAATACTTGATACAAACTTAGTCGTTTTGCTAGTCTTTCTTCTAATAAATCAGCCATAGTAGATGAATCTTTGTAATTCTAAGATAATGTTAATTAATGTATTGATTATGAAAATTAAGGTTCAGCTTAAAGTCAGAAGCTATCACTTCCATTGGTATTGAATATTAGCATACCTACCATTGTCATTTTGATAAATCCTGTCTTGTATAAGAGAATTATATGTTGTGTATTCTATACAACAACCGTATCATGGGTTGGGATAATACATATTTTTTTAATATTTGGTGCTTATTCATACAATATCAGTACGTAAAGTATATACAACCCATGATAGGAAGAGCTTATTTTGAAAGAAAAATATTTGTACTGATATCTGGCAACCATGTATAACCAAGTACGTAAGACTACTCGGTGGAGCATTTTTAACTGGTGAATTGAGGGTACCCCAAATGTTGAAAAATATATTGTGTCATTGCGTAAAGTCTACGGCTCCCACTAACCCTTGGCGCGGAAGGTGTCCGTCAGGATTCAGCTGTTACCCTACACCGAAGCTGCTAACGGGTCTATAAGAAGTCGGAAGCTAACTTTTGATGTTGGTATAGCCTACCCACAGGGCTGATGATTTAGGATTACTATATAGTAGAAACAACAATTATTAAATAAGTTATTTTGAAAATATATATTCTGAATAAGTTGATAAATATAACGATTTTCACTTGGATGGAATACAGTTTCGTGGCTGGGGATTTTAGCCTGTCTTAAATATTAGGAATTAACTTTGTTTTCTACTTAACCGAAAAAAACGCTATGTATATTGAACCTTTATAGATAAAAAAATATTATTTATTTATTTGATATATATTTTATTTACCAAACCAACAGCACATTTATTTTTCACATCACTATCAGAAAAAACTATCAAAGAAATCCTCTCTTGCCATTTGGACGAATAGTCATCCAATTTGTTTTAGCTAAAGCTATTTGGTCTTCTGATATTTTTGCTCCAGACAGATTAGCTCCACACAAGTTGGCCCCTCTCAGATTAGCATTATGAAGGTAGGCATAACTCAAATTCGCGCCTCTTAAATCAGCACCTTCCAAATCGCTAGAATTGAGGTAAGCTTTGGTCAAATTTGCATCTCTAAGATTTGCTCGATTGAGGCTGGCTCGACCAAAATCACTATTTTGCAGATTAGCTTTTTGTAGATTCGTCTTTTCTAATTTAGAAGCATGAAAATTTGCTTTTGATAAGTCAGCACCTTGTAGATTAAACATACTTAAATGATGTGAAGAGAAATCTCGCCTTCCTTTGAGATAAGCTGCTTGCAAAGTTTCGGAATTTAATTGCCTTGAGGATGACGAATTATTAGTCTTATAGTTTAAACTCCCTGATTGGGTATTTACAGCTTTCTTCCCTGTCATTTTTACACCCACCGTTTCCCCTAATTTAGCTTTTCTGGCACGAATAGCAGCAGCAACTTGTGCTACACCTGCGCTGGAAAAACTACTAGAAGAATGATTGCTCAAATCTAGATCATTGCGTTCATCATTTTTGGTTGCATTTGAGGATTGGACTAGTATGCTGTGAGATAAGCTATCTATATATGCTTCCATTTCTAGGTCTTTGAGAGCATCATTTGCAGATTGGTAGCGATTACGCACTGATACTTCCAGCATTTTTCGCAATACCTTTATTAAGTGATCACTCACATGTACTAGGTTTTCCCACATCATTTCACCAGTTGTGGGGTTATATTCTAAATCTTTTGGGGATTTAGCAGTTAATAAATAAATGCACGTTACTCCCACAGCATAAATATCACTGGCATACACTGGGCGCATTGCCATTTGTTCTGGAGGTGCAAAGCCTGGAGTTCCAATTGCGAATGAAGTTAAGGCAGTTTGTCCAGATTGTGCTGTTGTTACTTGACGAACTTGGTTTTTGACTGCACCAAAATCTATCATCACCAGTCTGGCATCTTGGGTACGGCGAATCAGGTTAGCTGGTTTAATATCCCGATGGATCACTTTTTGACTGTGGATATGTTCTATCAAGGGTAGGATTTCGCTCAAAAATTGTTTGACTCCAGCTTCACTAAAAACTCCGTTTTCTTTGACTTCTTGCTGGAGAGTAAAACCACTGATATATTCTTGAACTAGGTAAAATTGTTCGCTATTTTCAAAATAATCGAGAAGTCGAGGTAACTGGGGATGATTGCCAATTCTGCCCAAGGTTAAAGCTTCTCGCTCAAACAATTCCCTTGCCATTTGTAAAATTTGGGGTGTTGTTCCTGATGGACGTAATTGCTTGATTACACAACTAGGTTCACCTGGTAGGGATTGGTCTTTGGCTAAGAATGTGGCACCAAAACCACCTTGACCTAGTGATTTGATTGCTCGATAGCGATCGCGTAGTAATAATTTGGCACCACAAGCAACACATATATCAGTATTTGCCGCATTCTTTGGTTTGGGACATGTGGGATTTAAGCAGTAAGTCATGCACTATTAACTCGCTGTGGGAGGTATGAAGAAGAACATTCAATACTTACTCCCATTATTCAAATAATAGCCAAATTTTACCAGGTTAATTTTGCTGGCAATCCTTTAAAGAATTGCTAAAGATGGGAAAAAATTACGTAAACTGACGGTTAATTATTGACACATTTAGCAAGTATTACTTTTTTCCTAGGCTTAGGTTATCACTTAGCCATAAAATTCTATATTTTGAGGAATCATGTGAGAACAGATTAATAGGTCAGAGGCAATAAATTATACTTTTGTTATCCTTTGTAACTATCTTTCGCAACAGCGAAAACATCTAAAGGTTTCAAAGTATGTCAATTTTAGGTTTCTCGATCGCGTTCGTTATAGGATTTAGTTAGAAGCACTTGACATAGGAGGATTGCTATGTTCTTGATGCATAAATCCACGGGAGATATCATCGAGATTCTTACCTTAGATAAGCTATTCAACCCTTGTGTGACAGATGTAACAGGAGTAGACCATTTTGGTGAAGAAATGCAAGATCCGGCTTCTTATCAGAAGATGGAACTGGCATTTCCTTCCGGTGAAGCTTTGCCACGTTGCTGGATAGACTCACACTATCGGGAATCTATACCCACAATTAATGTTAAGGGACGGAAGTTGGTAACCCATTAATTACTACTAATTAAGTAAAAACCTCTAGGTGACAACCAATGAACTAATAATAGAACCCGATCCTTTCTACTTTGACAACATAATTTCGATATACAAGCGATCGCTAACTCAAAAATTCCCTGTTTTCCATATCGAGAAAGCGATCGCTAACTATTAATATTTTTGAGTATGCACCATTAGTACAAAAAATAGTACAAAAGTAGTGCAAATGAACTATAATTCTAATTGCTACCTTTACGCGCTCCTGGTAGTAATAGTGTGTAGTACACCATTGAATGATTTATGTCATATTGGTGTACCGCACATTTACTTAGATTCATTTTAGCTTTTTCGACGGGAAGCCTCCCGCCTACACGCAGTGAGGCGGCGAGATGATAGTCGAGGCAATGACTATGATAAAATTAAAAATGTAGGTGTAATCCAATTAAATGCAGAAATGCAGCCTGCGTGTCAAACAAGAACTCATTTAAAACCGGTGCGGAGGGGCATCCCGTGTCGTCAATAAAGCTCAGTTAATGTCCGACGGGATACCGGGAGTCGCTGAGAAGCCCAGACTGTATGCTTGCATCAGTGTGGGAGTATGTCACCCAATAATAAGCTCCCCATATATACAGAAGTATAGGGAGCAAAATTGTGATGGAATACATTCGTGACTGCTACTAGAATTAACCAAACCTGCCGCTTACATATTCTTTAGTGGCTTCCTGCTGGGGATCTTGGAAAATGGCTTCTGTTCGTTCGTACTCTACTAGATAGCCAATACGTGCTCCTTTGTCTGAGGGTTGGACGTTGAAAAAGGCAGTTCTGTCAGATACCCGGGATGCTTGTTGCATATTGTGGGTAACAATGACAATGGTATAGCGTTGTTTGAGTTCGTGAATTAGTTCTTCAACCTTTAATGTCGAAATAGGGTCGAGAGCAGAACATGGCTCGTCCATTAAAATCACATCAGGCTGAGTAGCGATCGCTCGAGCAATACACAAACGTTGTTGTTGTCCTCCAGATAAGGATAAACCACTCTGGCGCAATTTGTCTTTGACTTCATCCCACAAAGCAGCTTGTCTGAGGGAACGTTCTACTAGTTCATCCAAATCACCTTTGAAACCGTTAATTTTCGGACCAAAAGTGATATTATCGTAAATTGACTTGGGAAAGGGGTTTGGTTTTTGAAATACCATGCCAATGCGGCGACGCACCTCTACCGGATCGATGTGTGGAGCATAGAGATTTTCGCCATAGTAACAGACTTTACCTTCAGCCCGAAATACTTCAATTAGGTCATTCAGGCGGTTATAGCATCGCAGTAAGGTACTTTTACCACATCCAGAAGGTCCAATAAAGGCTGTTACCTGGTTTCTGGGTATATCTAGCCAAATGTCATTCAGTGCCAAAAAATTGCCATAGTAAACCTTCAAACCCTCTGTTCTTAAAACGGTTTGTGTTTGGTTGGCAATATCAACATTAGTAGCCATAACAATTTGTCGGTGGTTGAATCTTAAAGATAATGTTTTAGAGTTAATAAGATTTACGACTAGTAGCCCAGCGAGCAATTATGCTAGTAATCAAAACCATCAACACTAGGATTAGGGAAGCTGCCCATGCCAAGGATTGCTGGTTGGGGTAGGGAACAATGGCAAAATTAAATACCAAAACAGCAAGGGAAGCAATGGGTTGAAATAAGCCGTTAAAGGCAAACTGAGAAAATAAAGCTGTAAATACTAAGGGAGCAGTTTCTCCAGCAGCCCGAGCAATTGCTAGGGTAACTCCAGTAATAATTGCCGGTAAAGCCGCCGGTAATACCACCTGGGTTACTGTCTGAAAGTTAGTAGCTCCCAAACCCACAGAAGCTTGTCGCAAATCATTTGATACTAATTGCAAGGCTTCGTCAGTAGTGCGGACAATAATCGGTAACATCAACACAGCTAAAGCCGCACCTCCAGCTATGGGTGAAAATCCGACAATTTTGGTAGAAACGAGTAAACCATAGGTAAATACCCCGGCAATAATGGATGGTACACCACTGAGAACGTTAGTTGCAAAACGGATCCAACGGGATAATTTGCCAGAGCTAAACTCTACTAAATAAATAGCTGCTAATACTCCGAAGGGAACGGTAATTAACGCACCAATGCCTACCATTAACAGGGTGCCAAAAATAGCATTCCGAAAGCCTCCCCCTTCTACCAATGGAGGTGGCGGTAATTCTGTAAATATGCTCCAATTTAGACTGCCCACACCTTTAATCAACACGTAAGATAACACTGCCATTAAAGGTAATAACGCCAAAGCTCCACAAAGGAATGCGACTCCATTCATAAAACTATTAAATAGCGTCCGGGGAGAGGTGGGAGAGCGACTTAAACTTCTCCGAATCAAGTCGCTGTCTGGCAAGTCAAAAGAACTAGAACTCATAAAATATCAAACATGGCACATGCTATATACGTTTTACTCGCTGAACGATTAATTCCGCGAAAATATTCACTACCAGAGTTAACACAAACAACACTAAGGCAGCATACATTAATGCTGCAACCTGTAAACCATCTGCCTCGGCAAACTGGTTTGCCAACAAAGAAGCAATGGAATTAGCTGGTGCAAATAGGGAAAAATTAATCTTATTGGCGTTACCAATCAACATGGTGACAGCCATGGTTTCTCCCATTGCCCTACCTAGAGCTAACATGACCGCACTGACAATACCAGAAAATGCCGCAGGAACCAGAACTTTTAAAATCGTTTCCCAACGGGTAGCTCCTAAACCCACAGCCGCTTGACGCAAACTAGGAGGCACAGATATGAGTGCATCTCGGGAAATTGCCGTAATAATTGGCAGGGTCATAATAGCTAAAATTACCCCAGCTGGTAACATCCCTGGTCCTGTGGGAGAACTGCCAAAAATTGGCAGCCAGCCCAAGACACCATGCAGCCATTTCCCCATATTTGAGAGGATGGGAACTAAGACAAAAATTCCCCAAATGCCGTATACCACACTGGGGATAGCTGCTAGTAGTTCTACCAAGAACACCATCACAGTCCTTACCTGGGATGGTAAAAAATTCTCACTCAGGAGAATGGCAGTACCGACACCAATGGGTACAGCTATCAGCAAACCAATCAAAGAACTGACCAAAGTACCATAGATTTGCGGTAGCACTCCGTAATTATTTTTTACAGGGTTCCAAGCACTGTTGGCTAGAAAATTAACTCCAAATTCCTGGATAGCAGGCATGGCTTGAATACCCACCTGCACAGCTATCCATAATAAAACAACTGCGATCGCCAAAGCAAAAAATCTTGTCAGCCAAATAAACCCACGATCCAGTGATTTATCTAACTGCGATCGTGGTTGAATTCTGGCATTAATATTTTGGTCTTGTATATTCATGCAATAAATTGACCTACAAACGGTCGAAAGTGTGGGAGCGAACCACACTGTGAATTGAATTATTGGGCTATCAATTGAAAAACCTAGGGATAATAATTATCCCATGCATTCTACTTACTAGCCACGGAAATTGTGTAATCAGGAGCAATAGCATCTGCTGCTGCTGCTACTTTCTTAACTACGTTTGCTGGTAAAGGAACATAGCCAAGTTCCGTACTCACCTTTTGACCTTCAGTTAAGCCATACTCAATCATTGCCTCTACAGCTTTAGCCTTGGCAGGATTGTCATATTTTTTGTAAGCCAAAATCCAAGTATATGTGACAATTGGATAAGAGTCTTTTCCTTCTGGATCTGTGATGAAGGCGCGTAAGTTTCCTGGTAATTTCACTGCCGATAAAGTTTTGGATGCAGCTTCGTCAGAAGGTTTGACAAATTCCCCTTCTTTATTTTCCAATGTGGCAAAAGAAATTTTATTGAGTTTGGCATAACCATACTCAATGTAGCCAATAGAACCCTCAGCTTGTTTAATCTGAGCTGTTACGCCTTCATTACCTTTGGCACCTACCCCAGTCTTCCATTCTACGGTTTTGCCCTCACCAACTTGACTTTTCCACTCTGGACTAATGGCACTCAGGTGTTTAGTAAATACACCTGTTGTTCCACTACCATCGGAACGATGCACAAAGGTGATATCTTTGTCAGGAAGATTAACTCCAGGGTTAGCTGCTACTAACCTGGGATCGTTCCACTTCTTTATTTTACCCAGAAGAATATCAACATAAACTTTTCTGGGTAATTTGAGGTCTTGGACTCCAGGCAAGTTATAAGCAAAAACAACGCTACCAGCAGACATTGGCAGCAAAAGTACTCCTTTTTTGGGATCAATTGCAGCAATGTCTTTATCCTTCATTGCCACATCGCTAGCACCAAAATCTACCGTACCAGCTTTAAATTGCTTCACTCCAGCACCACTACCAACTGACTGGTAGTTAACTTGCAGATTGGGATATTTTTTGTTCAAATCTGCAAACCATCGCTGATACAAAGGAGCAGGAAAGGAAGCTCCAGCTCCATTAATGGTCAGCTTGCCACCTAAATCTAATTTTCCGGTACTAGTGGCAGCAGTATCAGTAGCACTACCAGGAGTAGGCTGATTTTGAGTGGCTGTGTCAGTAGCACCACCGCAAGCTGCGAGACTAGTGGTAAGTATTAGTACTGAAATGTTTCTCGCTAGAGGAGAAACTTTTGCTACTTGTTTGATGGCCAAAGACATGGATGTATAATTTTAGTAATTTTTTCCTAAGCGTCTATAAATATAATTCCCAATGGTAAAGAAAAGGTTAACATCCTCAGTCTCGGCTTGATGATTTAAAGTAACTTTTTTAAAGTTTAATTTTCTTTGAAATTTATAACTATCAAAGTATATGCGGGACGTGAGAACCCCTGAGCTTTTAGCCAGGGGATGAAACGGACACGGAAGGTTTTAACCTTTCGTGTCTCTTACCAATCTTTCTATTATCTCACTAGGACTAGTTCCTTCATCCTTTGCTTTTTCCTTAAGCCAAGCCCAGGAGCTAGGTGTAATACTTATTGTTCTTTTTTCTTTGACCTCCTCATAAATGAAGGGGATATTTTTCTGACCTTTTATCCTCTTTCTTATTGACATATCTTACTAGGTGGTATAAGCTAAACATAGCTTAGCAAAGGAACAAAGGTGAGTCAAGATTTATCGAACAATTCCAACACGAGCAAAGTTTGCAACCGAAGAGTTAGCTTTCATCGGAGGTGCAATGTAAAGCCTCTAACTCACTCTATAACTCCGGTTTGTACCAGTTTAAACAAGCCCATTACAAGAAATTAGCAGAAGAAAAGGCAATATCTACTTATTGGGCAGGGGATGATTACAGAAGTGGCTGGAAGCTCACAAAGGTAACAGCAACTAATTACAATGAGATTGACAAATTATTAAAACCCTCTGAGCATTACAGAATCATGGCTGCTCAGTCAGCACAACAAACCCTTAAGGATGTTCAAGAGGCTATAAGCTCATTTAACGTACTGATTGACTTGTTTTTTAAAGGTGAGGTTGACAGACCCCGAATACCCAGATATCGCAAGTCTGGAGGGTTGTATACAGTCACGTTCCCCCTTCAGGCACTGAGCTATAAAAATGGTTATGTCTACCCGTCAATAAGTAAGCTTTCTAAAAATGATGTCATAGGAGAAGTCAAGTTAGAGATACCTGATTTTGTTGACTTTAATTTGGTGAAGGAAATCAAGATTAGACCTTGTAGGGGTCGTTTCTGGGTTGATTGGGTTTGTGATGACGGCAAAGACGAACTAACTAATAACCCCAGATTAGATTACTGCCACTACCTTTCCATTGATCACGGTGTTAAGAATTGGGTCAGTGCGGTTACTACTAAAGGACGTAGCTTTGTAGTCAATGCCAAGCCATTAAAAAGGGTTCTAACCAATTACCGAGATAGAACCGCACTTATCAAAAAGGATAAACCCGCTAAGTACTCGGATGATGAGTTAGACCGGCTAACAGCCAAGCGTAATCTAGTTGTCCGTGACTCGGTTAATAAAACGGCTAGATTCATCATCAACAGATGCTTAAGGGATGGAATAGGTAATCTAGTCTTTGGCTGGAACGAAGGGAACAAACAGAATATAAATAATGGGAGGAATAATAATTACGATACAGTCTCAATGCCTACCAGAAGGCTAATAGATAGGCTTCAAGAATTATGCAAGGAATATGGGATAAGGTTCCATCTCATTTCTGAGGAGTATACGTCTAAGTCATCTTTTATAGATCGCGATCGCTTACCAAAATATGGTGCAAAACCCAGTAGCTGGAAGCCAAGCGGGAAAAGAACGACTCGGGATTTATACAGAACCAAAGATGGTCTAGTTGTCCATGCAGATTTAAACGCGGCTGGTAATATTTTGAGGAAGGTGATTTATGATTCACCCTTTTCTATAACCAGTATTTCAAGGCAGTTACGTAAAATTGATGGGGCTTTGACGAACCCCACTAAGTATGATGTATTTCGCAATCTGAAAAAGTGTTTTACGTTGTGTAGCACGTCTGAAGACTGCGGAACAACATCCGCTTAGAATCCCCCGCGCTTTAAGCCGGGGTGAGCAGTCAATTACTTGACATACTCACCGACTTGAAGGTGCGGTAATTCTTGACACTTCACTGACTGACGCTACCGAAGTAGTCTTACTCTGTCTCTGTGTCCGTTTAAGGTCGTGCCGATGCCCCATGCCGACCATTTCTATGTTTCGGGATGCATTCTCATCTCGATCATGCCCCGTGTTGCAATTTAGACACAATACAGATCGAATAGATAAATCTAACTTACCCCATTTGTAGCCACAACATGAACAAACTTGACTAGTTGGTTCCCATCGGCTAATCACCCTAAACTCTCGGGTCAAGAAGAGACGCGGAGACGCGGAGAGGGGGAGACGCACTCCTCCACCGATGTGGTGGGGGCTTGAGGTGCCCACCAATCGGGAGCCATCAAATCGCAGATTTGATGGGGGAGGAGGACCCTTGGGGCTTATCGCCCCGGACACGGGGCACCGGACACAGAGCGCTCCGCGTCCCCGTGTCCCCGCTTAAGCGCGTCATCCGGTTGAACTTTTCAGATTTAGCCTCACAAAATACCCGAAATTCTCGCCAACCTTGCAAGCTAATAATCCTTGCCAGTCTGCTATTCTTAACCATTCCTGATACATTCAAATCCTCCAAGATAGCGGAAATCAAACAACCATTTCTAAAACGTCAAAGATAGAGGACACAATACTTTTGAATGGGTGAATGGATGACTGACCCGCAACGGTACTAGATGTAGTATACTCAATGGCAATCCCATACACCTATCATTGTTTTGTGAGTATTGAAAATACCATACAGGAATCCCGTTTAATTGTTGAATAAAATTAGGTACTTTTAGGGTGCGTTATGGCTTTAGCGTAAAGCAACAAGCTATATTACCGGATGGTGCCTTCTTTCAGGGGTAACACACCCTATGTGTTTTAAGCGCGTAGACGCGGAGCGGCTTGGAGTAAGAGTACGCAGGCTACGCCAACAAACATCAAATAGTAATCCTACATCAAATAGTAATCCTATAGATTTTAATTAAAATGAGAGTTTTTTGCATGAGTAGCTTATAAGATGTTAGCCGCGTCCAATCAATTACTATGGTCTATGATTGGCTTACTGCTAACCATAGGTGGTACTTTTCTGGAAGCCCATATTACCAGCTTACCTTGGAGTTGGTCTCAACACGATATCAATACTATTTCCTTAGGGGTGCCCTTTCAAATTGGTGGTGTATTGTTGGTAGGATGTTTGGGGGGAAAAAATGCAGGAGCCTTATCCCAAATAGCTTACTTAGTTATGGGTTTAACTTTATTACCTGTATTTACCGAAGGTGGTGGAATTGGTTATGTCAAACTGTCTCAGTTCGGCTATTTATTAGGTTTTATTCCTGGAGCTTGGGTTTGTGGTTTTTTGGCATTTAAGGCTCGACCTAAGTTAGAAACCTTGGCTTTTAGTTGTATTTCCGGCTTGTTGACAGTTCACATTTGCGGTGTTACTTATCTAACCATCAGTCATATTTTACAATTGCAAGGTACGCAAAATGGAACATTGTTTCAGGCGATTATCAAATATTCTTGGTTAGCATTACCAGGACAATTAGCCGTAGTGTGTGCTGTTACTACGATCGCTTATGTGCTAAGACATTTAATGTTCTATTAGTCTTTAGTCCTTAGTCTTCAGTTCCAGGCTATTGGCTAATGACCTAGGACTGATGAATATCAATTTAATAACTATGCGTTGGAAAAACCGCTTTTTTTGGATTACTGCTTTTGTGACTTTTTTCTTAGACCAATTGACAAAATATTTGGTAATCAAAACTTTTAATCTCCAAGAAACTTTACCTCTGATACCTGGGGTTTTCCACTTCACATATGTCACTAATACTGGTGCAGCTTTTAGTCTATTTACTGGTCAGGTGGATTCATTACGTTGGCTATCTTTGGTTGTAAGTTTGGCATTGATAGCTTGGGCTTGTTTTGGACCAACGTTAATTTTTTGGGAACGGCTTGGTTATGGCTGTATTTTAGGTGGAGCTATGGGCAATGGTATAGATCGGTTTATTTTAGGCTATGTAGTTGACTTTTTGGATTTTCGCCTAATTAATTTTCCTGTGTTTAATTTGGCTGATGTGTTTATCAACATTGGGATTGTGTCTTTGCTAATAGCAACTTTTCAAAAAACGCCCACCACCAATAGAAAGTAGTATTGATGGCGAGTTGATATTGTGCGTTTTGAAAAAATATTAGGTAGGGCTTGCTGAGGGGGTCATAATTGTGGAGGTAGGGAATAGGGAATAGGGAATAGCCAATAGGCAATAGTTACAGCCTATGGGTTTCTATTTTTTTACCTGCAAAAAATACCAGATACAAGGATTTGAGGTTGAAAATCCTAATTCCCTTACACTTATTTTCCAAAAAATAGTCCAAAAGCATTGTTAAACAATTCGTAATTCGTAATTCGTAATTCGTAATTACGTTTTGTAATGGGGATTTAAACCCCAACACAAAACAAACAACCCGTAGGGGATGGGGTTTTAAACCCCGCTTGAGTATAGATAAATCAATGTTTTATACTTATTCAACACACCCTAGGTAGTGGGAGTCGGAAAGCTTCCTTTATATCAAGCTATATCAAGTGGGCAAAATGCCCTCACTACAAATTTAAACATTTGGGATGTTCCCCAAAATTCTGAATAATTCAAATCACCCCAATAAAAACAGATAAAGGTAATCAAGCAACTTGATTACCTTTATCTTTCAGTTAATACTTTGCCAACTTATTGCCACTACAAAAATATTCCTGTGGGCATAAAACTCAGCTATCTATTTTTCTGTATCAGATTCAGATGAGTCATTTTCTGTGCCAGGAACATTGCTGGGCTTTTCTTCCATTGTACCGGGAAGAGGAGGTTTTTCTGTACCATCCATTTGTGTGGAAGGCATTTTATCATCAGAGGGAATTTTATTGGTTTCAGTGTCCCCCGGTGTAGAAGGAGTTTCCTCTCCAGGAGTAGGTAATGGTGTTACACTACCAGGAACTTTAGTTGGAGAATCTTCACTAGGAGTTGGTAATGGGGTTATATTAGTTGGAGAATCCTCACTGGGAGTTGGTAAGGTACTATCTGGAGTGATGTTCTCAGGAGTAGTTTCGGTTGTTGTTTCAGTTGTTGTTTCAGTTGTTGTTTCTGTGGTGGTGTTATTCTCTGTCTCTTGACCTTGACAACGGGAATTTAGAGGGAAACGCTTGCACAGGATTTCCATTACATCTGTTCGCAAGGGCTTTTGCTCAGTTTCGCTATTCGATTGCGCTACAGCCAAGTTACCTGTAAGAGCCAGAGTTAAACTTGTGGCAATAAGTGTGATAAATTTTCCCTTCATAATTACTGAACCTCAACACCTCAAAGAAGTACTCCGCTAATTAAACCAAACAACAGCTGCAATAAAATCAGCCTAAATAGGGATGTATATTGGACTGTTACAGTTTATGGATTTTCTGTTAGGTTTGTATCAGAATCAGCTTTTTTTCAGGTAGCTCCTTGAGAAGTATGGCAAGTACTAACCTGCGATTATATTTACAAGAAACAATTAGGAATAGCAAGCGTCGCCATAAGGGGATGATTAGAATAGTTCAAGAGTAAAAATAGTAATATAGAAATTGCGTATGCCCAATTCTTCAGTACAAACCATGGTGTGAATAGCTAATGAGTTCCCCCCAACCTCCTCAAAAACCACAAACCTTGCTTGGTCAAATTACCCAAGCGGTACAGACAATTCAGGCTAGGGTGGATTTTTCCAAACTGGCACTTAAGCCGAATGCCAGGGTCCCAGAACTTTGGGTACAGGATGCGGGGGCAGATAGGGCAGAAGTATATCCCCTATTGGGCGATCGCTATGTTTTGGGTCGTAGTTCTAAATCTAGCGATATTGTTGTCCGCAATCCAGTAGTTAGTCAAATTCATCTGTCCCTATCCCGAGATTCTTCCCAAAGGCGACCAGTTTTTACGATCAAGGATGAAAACTCGACTAATGGTATCTATCGCGGTAAGCGGCGACTTACTGACTTGGAACTGCGTCATGGAGATATTATCACCCTAGGACCCCCAGAATTAGCAGCATCGGTACGGTTACAATATGTCGATCCTCCTCCCTGGTATTTTAAGGCCGCAACTTGGACAGGTTACGGCATAGCAGGTGTTACCGCTTTGGCTTCCTTGGCGATCGCTGTAGAATGGTTCAAATTTTCCGTCACACCCCTACCTACAGCTACCCGCGCCCCAGTGATTGTGTATGCCCGCGATGGCTTTACTCCTCTACGGGAACCACGTTCCACGTCTCATATTGACATGAAGCGGTTATCTGATTTTGGTCCCTATTTGCCTGGGGCTGTAGTTGCTTCAGAGGATAGCCGTTTTTACTGGCATGCGGGAGTTGACCCCTTGGGTATTTTAAGGGCTGTGCTAATTAACGCTCGCAGTGGTGATGTCCAGCAAGGGGCAAGTACCGTAACTCAACAAGTAGCCCGCAGTTTGTTTCGCGATTATGTAGGTAGGCAGGATTCCATCGGACGTAAAATCCGGGAAGCTGTGGTGGCACTGAAGTTGGAAACTTTTTACAGTAAGAATGAGATTTTATTAACTTACTTAAATCGGGTTTACCTTGGGGTCGATACATCCGGATTTGAAGATGCATCCCGCTACTACTTTGATAAATCAGCCAAAGAACTAACAGCCACAGAAGCCGCCACATTGGTGGGAATTTTACCAGCTCCCAACGGCTTTAATTTCTGTGGGAATAGCCGAAGTAAACAAAATATTATTGCTTATCGCAACCGGGTGTTACGGCGAATGCTGGAAATGGGTAAAATTAAGCAAGACGAATATAATCGCGCTCGGCGATCGCCCATTGAAATCAGCCCCAAGGTTTGCGAGCGGCAAGCAAAAACCATTGCCCCTTATTTTTATAACTACGTCTTTGCTGAGTTGGAATCTATTTTGGGAAAAGATTTGGCAGCAGAGGGTAACTTTATTATTGAAACCCAATTAGATACCTCTATGCAGTCCCAGGCAGAAACTTCCCTGAGGAATGCAGTTAACACCAGTGGCTCAACTTTTGGTTTTTCCCAAGGAGCTTTATTAACCCTAGACTCCAGCAATGGGGCAATATTAGCAATGGTAGGCGGTAAGAATTATCAAACCAGTCAATTTAATCGTGCTTACCAAGCCAAAAGACAACCAGGATCTACCTTTAAAATTTTTGCCTACGCCGCAGCCATAGAATCCGGAATACCCACTGGTAGAAGCTATTCTTGTTCTTCTTTAACTTGGAGAGGTTTTACCTATAAACCCTGTCGCACTGGTACTAGTGCTTTAGATATGGCAAGGGGACTTGCCCTTTCGGAGAACCCAATAGCTCTGAGAATAGCTCGGAGTGTTGGCTTAAATAAAGTGGTGAGGATGGCGCAACGATTGGGAGTCAAGTCAGACTTAGAAGCAGTACCAGGATTAGTTTTGGGTCAAAGTGTCGTCAACGTCTTAGAAATGACCGGCGCTTTTGGGGCGATTAATAATAATGGTGTTTGGAATCGTCCCCATGCTATTAGTAGAATTTTAGACAGTAGTGATTGTCGCGATCGCAATGACTTAAAAACCTGCCGTGTGATCTATTCCTTTGATCGCGATTCTGATGCCAATAAGCGAATACTGGCAACAAGTATAGCCCGAACCATGAATCGCTTACTACAAGGAGTTGTGACTAGCGGAACTGGACGTAGTGCAGCCATTGGGCAGGGTGAAGGAGGCAAAACAGGAACCACAGACAAAAACGTTGACTTGTGGTTCATTGGCTTCGTACCCAACCGCAAACTAGTAACTGGTATTTGGTTGGGAAATGACAATAATTCCCCTACCTCTGGTAGTAGTGCCCAAGCCGCCCAATTATGGGGAAATTATATGAAAAAAATTGTCAGGTGATGAGTTCGGAGTTCGGAGTGATGGAGTGATGGAGTGATGGAGTGAAGGAGTGAAGGAGACAAATTTTTTCTCATCACCCCATCAACCATCAACTAACAACTAACAACCATCAACTATCAACTGTCAACTGTCAACTAACAACTAACAACTAACAACCATCAACTATCAACCATCAACTATCAACTCCTCAACGATACCCCTTCCAAGGTTTAACATTCAAATTACCACTGGGTGAGAATTCTACTTGGTAATGAGCTAGAGGATCTTTATTATTAGGTGCGGCTACATTAGAACCATAAATTGCCAAAAACATTTTTGGTAATGGTGTTTCCCGGAAATGGTCAAAGGCTACTTGATTTAGCGGCTCATAATCAGCAATAATGCCATCTTTTTTTACCGCTACTCGATATTTCAAAACCTGTTTATAGGTGGGAGTACCTCCCCAATTTTCCCGAATATTATCGTAAAGCTTTTGTCTTAACTGCTTAACTTGATTAACATCCGTAATTTTTGTCCCCACCACATCTGGAGTTCTAGTATACCCATTCCAAGGACTAACTTCTAAAACTTGATTTTTCCGAAATACTACCCGGAATTGAGCAATGGGTTCGCTAGTTTGGTTAGCAGGGTTATAAAGTAACTGGGGTAAAGGAGTCCCTTCGATTTCCGTATTTGCCTGTTTATTAACAGCTTTATAACCAACAATGGCACCATCTGCGGCTACACCCACCCGATAGACTAAATCCTGCTTTAATGCTCCGCGATTATTCCACTTGGGATTAATTTGGTTATAAACTCGGCGATTTAATTCCCTTAGCTGAGATGGATTATTTATTTCAGGAACTGTTTTTAAAAGTGCTTCTAAATCTCCCACAGGAGTTGATTTATTAGTGCTTGCAGTATCCGTTGTTGGTGTGGGTGTAGGACTTGTTTGCGCGCTAGTGGTTGGTGTTTTCGGAGATGGAGATGCAGAAACCTCCACACCGGGTTGATTCGACTTAGTTTGTTCTGGGGATGGACTAAATTCAGGAGCTGGTATCATCCCAAAAGCAACCGCTGCTGCTGCTAAACTTGTAACTCCTACTCCCGCAGGAACAGCTTGTTTCAGTAATGCTTGAGTTGCACCACCATAACGCTTGGCAACTGGTTGTAACTCTAAAGATAGTTCTGGTAAAGTTTGGCTATCAGCAAAAAACTGATCTACAGCTTCTACTAAATCGAATAACTGTACCGTATTTAAATCCACCTGAACTGCTGATTTGTTGCCATTTCCTGAAGACTGGATACCTTGAGTACCCGTATCAGGACGCACAATTAATCGATGTTGGTTGCTATCTACTTTCTCTAGCTGCACCAACTCTAATTCCATATTATGTGCTTGGGGGTTAGACACATTACTGAGAAATTCTTGAGCATAAGCACTAACCGCTCTTACCAGACTTTCAAAAAAATCCCTTCCCCCTGCTATTGGTTGTTCAACTCCAGATAGACGACATTCTGCATTCACCAGAATAGATAAAGGGGGGCGAACTTCTTGGAAGTTGTTAGCCTTAGCAGCATCACTCAAACCCTCTAAAACTAGGGTACAGTTAGGTAAACTATATTTGCGTTGGATATTCATTCTACTTTACTCTACTTCACCGTCAAACAGACTAATCCAGAGCCGTTGCATACCAGCCGTTCCGGTACAAAAAAGTAATTGTCCTAGTAAATTTATGGCTAATTCATCTAATTTTTCATCAGAACTTAAGTCCAAAAACCCAGAACGTCGAGGATTCATGCGGCTTTTAAAATGTGCTCTAAATCTTTCTAAATAGTTAGCAAGTCGTAAATTTTGTTCTAAAGGTATCTGTTTCTCATATAACTGCTGATGAATCATCAACAATTGGCGGATGACTACGGTTAATCTTCTAGCTATGTAGGAGGCAATGATTACCAAGGCTTTCGCTTCCATAATAGTTAGAGAACGGCGGATATGGGCACGGCGTAACGGATTAGTATTACGCATCCGCCATAGATTAACTCGATTTTTAATTATTTCTTTTAAATCCAGTTCTTCCGCAAATCCCAAAATTGCCTCAGAGCTGCCCAATTCTAGAGCTTCAATTGCAAGTAAAATTAGGTCTATTTGTAGACAAGTTTTACGAGGACACCCTTGTCCTTCAACTCCCGGTTCTGGTAAATTTTCCAGAATCATTGGTGCTGGTTGTGGGGTTGGACTATCTAATGGCGTTATACTACCGGCAGAAACGTTCATTACTAATACCTTGTATGGCTGCTACAGACTGAGTAAATCTAATTTAAGATAAATAGTCTAACAATAAGAAATTGAATGGCGACAATAGTTAAGTCACTTAGATTAATTCACTTATACATAAATTACTTACTCATTGGGGGCAAGCTTTTCCGTATATTTACAAATTTAATCGTTTTTAGGAGAAGTTTACCCCCTTTGTGGTGGTTGTATGACTATATCCCTAGCTTCGTTTAGATTGTAATAATCGTCAATCAATTTTGGATTTTGGATTTTGGATTTTGGATTGACCAAAATAAGGGTGCAGGGTGTGGGGGAAAAGAGAAAAATGTATTTTTTTAACACCCTGCAAGGCGAGCCAATAGGTGTACAAGTCACCACCAATTACCCCACACCCTTGTTGTTGACCCCATGTCTAAAGCCAGGAGGCTGGAAACAATGATAGAACGGCTTGTTTCTTCCCACGGATAAATCCGGGAGCTTGCATCCAGCCTATTTTCCGCTCAATGCATGGTTATGGTTAATAGTAACTCTCAAGGTTATGGACAAAAGTTTATTGATAATCCCTCACTCCTTCACTCCTTCACTCCTTCACTCCCTTAATTGGGGATTATGGTGTACGATTTCTCAGGTATACACCTGCAATTGACTCAGAATTATCAATCTGGGTTGATGGGCAAAAGCTGATCCTACTTCGTGTGCGACTTTTTCAAGTTAGCCCCCTTTGTAAGGAGGTTGGGGGATCTGAAACTGAGTAAATCAGTGTCAGATTCTCCCTAACCCTTTTAAGGAGGAGAATAAAAATAAAGTTGCACATCGCGTGCTCCTACTAAAATTCATTCATCCTTTACTTGTTTATGGATTTAAAGTCTCTAATTCGTGATATTCCAGATTTCCCTAAATCTGGCATTCTATTCCGCGACATTACTACTTTACTGCGCGATGCCGATGGACTACGGCACACCATTGACTCGTTTACACAAAAATTTGTCGATGCGGGTATTACTACTGATTATGTGGTGGGTATGGAATCGCGGGGTTTTCTATTTGGTCCTCCCTTAGCTTATCAAATGGGAGCAGGTTTTATCCCCGTGCGTAAACCCGGTAAGTTGCCATCAGCGGTCCACTCCATTGAGTATGAATTAGAATATGGTACGGATTGTTTAGAAATACATCAGGATGCTTTACACCCAGGGAGTAAAGTGCTGATTGTGGATGATTTGATTGCTACGGGGGGAACGGCAACCGCCACCGCCAAATTAGTCGAAAAAATTGGCTGCGATTTGGTGGGATTTGGGTTTATTATCGAGCTACGAGATTTACAAGGACGCAAAAATTTACCAGATGTACCAATTATGACTCTGGTTGAATATTAATTAATGGTTATAGTCAAAGGCAGGAGGAAGGAGGAGGCAGAAGACAGGAGGCAAGAGGGTTAGGAGATTGGACTTATTTCTTTCATTCGTTGCGGGGAGTTTAATAATTTTGAATTTTGTTAGCGTAGCTCCTCTGTTAGCGAAGCTCTCCCGAAGGGAGCAAGAGGCATTTTGAATTTTGACTTCCCCTGCGGGGTGCTGATAACTGAGAACTGAAATTGTCAATGAATACAACATCAAATACATCGTCGTGGGAGATAGCTAGAGAAAGTTTATTGAAGCTAATTACTAGTGAGACTTCCCTTTATATTGTCAAGAGAGTCTCCCAGGCTTTATTAACCTTATTTTTAGCATCAGCACTATCATTTATAATTATTCAGCTTGCTCCTGGGGATTATGTGGATACCCTCAGACAAAATCCCAAAATTTCCCCAGAAAGAATTGAGGAACTCAAGCAACAGTTTGGGTTAGATAAATCCTGGTTGGAGCAATATTTCCTGTGGCTGCGGGGGATATTTACCAGGGGTGATTTTGGTACCAGTTTTATTTACCAACGTTCAGTAGCTTCACTGATAGGTGAGCGAGTACCTGCTACCTTATTGTTAGCGATCGCATCTTTATTTTTCACTTGGGCGATCGCAATTCCTTTCGGTATTATAGCTGCTGTAAAACAAAATAAGTTCACTGACCGAATTTTACAGGTTATTAGTTACGCTGGACAAGGTTTCCCTAGTTTCATTACGGCTCTGTTACTACTGATTTTTGCCCAGATGACTGCCCCTTTATTCCCTGTGGGTGGTATGACTAGCATCAACCATGCCGATTTATCTTGGTTTGGGAAAATTCTGGATATTGGCTGGCATATGATTTTACCCACAATTGCTTTGAGTATTACCAGCTTCGCCGGTTTACAGCGTATTACCCGGGGTGAATTGTTGGATGTATTGCGTCAAGATTATATCCAAACGGCACGGGCAAAAGGACTACCAGAAAACCGGGTAATCTATGTTCATGCCCTGCGTAACGCCATTAACCCCCTGATTACTTTATTGGGTTTTGAGTTAGCTAGCTTATTAAGTGGTGCTTTCATCGCTGAATTTTTCTTCAATTGGCCTGGTTTAGGAAGATTAACCTTACAAGCCGTACAAGCACAGGATTTATATTTACTCATGGCTAGTTTGGTTATGGGTGCGGTATTGTTGATTGTGGGCAACTTAATAGCAGATTTATTACTGAAAGTCGCCGATCCTCGCATCCGTCTGGAAAATTTAAATTAATTTCTTCTGTTTCTCCTTGACTCTGGGCGGGGAAACCCGGCCCCTACTCCCTCACTCCCTCACTCCTTCACTCCCTCACTCCTTCCCCCACTATGTTTTCCCAAGTTTACTACCTTGTGCGATCACAAGCAGATGGTCGGCATTTAACGGCACATCCCGATGAATCAGGAGGAGGCTATCTGTTGTTATTCCACGAACACTTTGATGCTTTAAGTTATTTAAATACCCACGCTGGAGACTTGGCAAATCGCTTGGCTGTGGAATCGATTCCCGGTTCCCAGTTAGGTGGGTTGTTAAAACGATGGGGTTTTGTTGGTGTAGGTATTGTTACTGACCCATTATTGCCAAAAATAGACTTTTTGAAACATAGTGGAAAATAACAGGTCATTCTATTTTTTCCATGTTGTATAAACACCTCTTCATATAAAGTAATGCCCCTTTTAGAAGTATGGCAGATGGCGATCGCGTTTGAGAATAAAATGCGATCGCTTTATGTTTATCTATACTCAAGCGGGGTTTAAAACCCCATCCCCTACGGGTTGTTTGTTTTGTGTTGGGGTTTAAATCCCCATTACAAAACGTAATTACGAATTACGAATTACGAATTACGAATTGTTTAACGTGGGAGGCTATTCTGTCAGAAAATAAACACCAATAACATAAATTAGCTTTTATTCCTAATACCTACAACCTACAACTCGGCAAACTTATCTGTCGCCTCAATTAAAGCACTCAAAATTCCCGGTTCACTCATGGAATGTCCTGCATCTGGAACCACTATAAATTCTGCTTCTTGCCAAGCTTGATGCAATTCCCAAGCTGATATCATCGGGCAGACAACATCATATCTTCCCTGGACAATCACAGCAGGAATATGACGAATTTTTGACACATTTTTAATTAATTGGTCTTCTGTTGTCAAAAAACCTTTATTGACGAAATAATGACACTCGATTCTGGCAAAAGCAGTGGCAAATCCACTTTCACCAAATGTTTCCATTAACCCCACATCAGGAAGTAATTTACTAGTACTTGCTTCCCAAATAGACCAAGCACGGGCGGCTTCTATCCGCACATTTAAATCTTCACTTGTCAAGCGTTTGTAATAAGCACTTAACATATCCTGTCTTTCTGCAACAGGTATGGGTTTAACATATTCCTCCCAAGCATCAGGGAAAATATTACTCGCGCCTTCTTGGTAGAACCACTGTAATTCTTTTTGTCGCAGCATGAAAATACCCCGGAGGATTAATCCAGTGCAACTTTCTGGGTGGGTTTGACTATAAGCCAACGATAAAGTATTGCCCCAACTGCCGCCAAAAACAACCCATTTGTCTATACCTAAATGCGATCGCAGTTTTTCAATATCCCTAACTAAATCCCAAGTTGTATTCTCTCGTAATTCGGCGTGGGGAGTACTTTTACCGCAGCCTCGTTGATCGAACATGACTAAGCGCCATTTATCTGGGTGGAAATATTGGCGATAAACAGCAGGACAACCACCACCTGGTCCGCCATGAAGTAATACTACGGGTTTACCTTCTGGGTTGCCTGACTCTTCAAAATGAATAGTGTGAATATCGGATACCTTTAAGCTACCTTGTTTATAAGGTTCTCTGGATGGGTATAGTTCGCGCATTTTTGGATTATTAAATAACTTCAGATAATTGTGATGAAAATGAGACAATTTCAGGGATAAGAATTATGCCATTGCCAGCGCGTATTTTTGAGTCGTGCTGACAATATTTTATAAATAAGCGATTTTACGGGTAGGGCATTTCCCTTGAGGGGAAAGCGGGTATTTTGCCGGTTGGGTGATTGCCAATGAGGACAGGTTAACATGGGATGATATAGTGCTACGCGCAAGTAATAAGTAATAAGTGAGCCATTGCGCTGGACGGGTTCCCCGGCATAAAGCAAATGGCGCGCCTCTTGCTCCCTTCGGGAGAGCTGAGTCGCTTTCGCGACACGCTGCGCGTTAACGTAGTTCCTCTGTAAGAGGCACGCTAACAGAGGAGCTTTGCTAACGCGAAGCTTATCCGTTCGGCTTTGCCGTGCCCGAAGGGCTTAGGATTCACTCCGAAGGAGTAATAAGTTTACTATTCATAGGTTTGGTGCATTTTACAATGTCTTAACCTAATTGCGTAGTGCTATACCTGGGCTGGTACTAGGGAATCTGAGATCAGGGAGCAAAACTACGTTTGATCCAAAATGAAGGAATTGCTTATTCTTGTAGTGCAGCTATGATCCAAAGAGTAATTTTGATACTGGCAACAGCCACGCTCTTGTTTTTAGGTATATTATCATTAGCATCCTTTGAAGCTTGGGACTGGCCACTAGAACTCATAGCGCATTTTCGTAAGCAGTATTTAATTGTATCGTTAATCATTACCATTGTTTTGGTTCTGCTATCGAGAAAGCGTCATCTTCAGCATAGGGTGATATTAATAATTGCTTTAGTTATTTTGGGTTTAAATGCGATTGATATCATGCCGTGGTATTTGCCTAATCCACAACGGGTAGATGTAAATACACCTGAAAAAATGCGGGTTTTATCTTTTAATATTAATGCTCAAAATACCCATCTACAAAAAATTGTTAATTTAGTACAAGATACCAAGCCCGATGTCGCTTTATTTATTGAAGTAAATCGAGGTATGGTTCAGAAATTAAAAAATGAACTCAAGGAATCTCTACCTTATAATTTCAGAAGTCCTGGTGGTGGTTTGGCTATCTTCAGTCGCTCACCTATTAAAAATGCTAAGGGAGAAAATTTCTATGGGCAAGGGAAACATAACCTGATAGCAACTCTAGAAATAAATCGAAAACCAGTACAATTTATTGGAACCCATCCTCTAACACCAATCAAACGCACGACCTTTAACTCTCGTAATCTTCAATTAAATGCTTTAAGTAATTATATTTCCAGATTGAATCAGCCAGTGATTTTAGTAGGTGACTTTAACTTAACACCTTGGTCGCCTTATTATCGACAACTGATCCGTAGGATAAAATTGCATAATACTCGCTTAGGTTTTGGTATCTTACCAAGTTGGCCACGCACGACAACTTACATAAAGTTAAAGGAGTGGATGATTCCTCTACTTAACATTCCCATCGATCATTGTTTCGTTAGTAAGGATTTTCAGGTGGCTAATATTTACACAGGAGATAATGCCAATTCTGACCACGCACCACTAATTGTAGACTTGGTATTACGTTCCTAATGCTTTGTCCCATAAGTTCTGATAGGTAAGCAATTGTAGTGGGAGCGTCTCGCTCCCTGCTTTTGAATTAAGTAATAAGTCATAAGTAATAAGTGAGCCATTGCGGTGGTGAGGTAGTGTGGTCTTGGGGGTTTCCCCCATGAACAACTACCGAAAGGGTTCCCCGGCATAAAGCAAATGGCGCGCCTCTTGCTCCCTTCGGGAGAGCTGCCCCTTTCAGGGGAGCTACGCTAACGCTAACAGAGGAGCTGCCCCTTTCAGGGGAAGCGTATCCGTTCGGCTTTGCCGTGCCCGAAGGGCTTAGGATTCACTCCGAAGGAGTAATAAGTTTGTTTTTGTGACCGGGATTCAAACCCCGTCCCAAAAACATTCTGCCTCATTCATACAGGGCACCAGACCCCAATATTTCGGTAAATAGGTAGCATCTCCCTCCCTGCTTGTAAATAGGTGGCATCTCCCTCCCTGCAGTAAGAAGCAAGCGGGCAAGATGCCCGCACTACAATAAACTATCAAAATTAATGAAAAAGACCACCAGTCTATTACTCCATCTGATATTATCTTGGGTGCATTCATAAATTTACATAAAATGAATAACCAAAGACATCGTACCTATTGGCGAGATAATACAACTTTAATTCGCAATCTTTTATTAGTTTGGGCGTTAGTTTCTATTGTTTTGAGTATTCTCCTAGTACAACCCTTAAACGGAGTTCGTTTTTTTGGAGTGCCTTTGGGGTTTTGGATGGCTCAACAGGGTTCAATTTTAGTATTTGTGGTACTCATTTTTGTTTATGCTCGACAAATGGACAAACTCGATCGCAAACATAATCTGAAACGCTAAAACCAACTACTATCACAAGAAAAAGCTTTAAATCTCCGCTTGTGAAAGACCTTACAAATGGAGATTTTTAGATATTTGTCAGCATTTTCATAATAGTAAGTATCTAGATTATATAGAAATCGTACTTAATTTAAAAAAAAATACGTAGTGGACTGACACGCCTAAAAATGTAGGTTGGGTTGAGCGATAGGGAAACCCAACAAAGCTTTACTGGTGTTGGGTTTCATTCTTCAACCCAACCTACACCTATTGCACTATTTTAGCTGTGTCAATCCACTACAAATATCTAATTTTGTTCAATAATCAAACCAGATTCCTATATAAAAAGATATAAATAACAATTCTATAGAGAGAGTCATCTAAAAAACTCCGTAAGTAAGACAAGAATGTTTTACATTACTTAATAATAATATCTTCACTAGAAATTAACATACCCTTAAATTAAAGTTTAAATCTGTAGTGTATTGTTTCCAGGCAAGTGAAATTATCCTCAGAGCATCTAAACAATTATTAAATTTCTCAATTGATTCGGGTTAACTTATTGCTTGATTAAAACAGATTTTGATTAACCAAAACTCTGTTGTATTTTGGGGGATTTCCTATATGTTTAGTTGCCCATCCTAAATTTTGCAGCAGAAGAAATATTATGAGTTATCCCATCTCCAGACGTTCATTTCTTGCCCTTAGTGCTGCTAGTGCTGGAGCAGTAGCAGGTAGTCAATGGTTGGATCTAGATTTAGTTCAGGCAAATGACAGTTTATCCTCTGGCTATCCGGTTCAGGTTGGGGATGTTACCTCAAATCGAGCTATTATCTGGACACAGAGCGATCGCAAATCAAATCTGATTGTACAGGTTTCCACCTCACCCCGTTTTCGCCCCCGACGCACTCGCACCATTGCTGGAGAGGATCTAAGTGCGGCTACTGACTTTACTAGTCAGGTGGATGTGAAGGGTTTGCAGCCAGGAAGAACCTACTATTATCGGGTAGGTTACACGGATGGAGGGTTACGCAACGCCAAGTTTTCAGGAAAAGGTCGTTTTCAAACTGCACAAGCACCATTTCAAAGTAGAACAGTTAGATTTGCTTGGGTAGCTGACTTAGCAGGACAAGGTTGGGGTCGTAACCCTGAATTTAAAATCAAATCTTTTGATGGTGAAATAATTCAGGGGGGATATGTTGTTTTCGATGTTATCCGTAAGTTTAAGCCCGATTTTGCAGTATTTCAGGGTGACATGATTTATGCAGATAACCCCATACCAGCTACCAAGGAAATTCCATCTGAAATTGGTGGTGGTACGTGGACAAATGTACCTAAGGATTTTGTAGCGATCACCCTAGATGAGTTTCGAGCCAACTGGAAATACAACTTAGGAGATGAAAAGTTCCAGCGTTTCCTTGCCGAAACCCCCATTTATGTAGAGTGGGATGACCATGAGGTAACGAATAACTGGTATCCAGGGGAGATTCTGCCCAGTGGCGATCCTTACAATGGTCGCTCTGTTGATATCCTAGCAGAACGGGCTGCACAAGCACTGTTTGAATATAATCCCATCCGTGGAGAAGAAATTTTCCGTAGTTTCCGACACGGTAAGCATCTGGAAATATTCTTACTCGATGAGCGCTCTTTCAGAGGACCAAATCCACAAAATAGCGATCGCAATGGCATTGAAATGTTGGGACAGAAGCAGTTCCAGTGGCTCAAACAAGCTCTGAGGAAGTCCCAGGCTACCTGGAAAGTCATTGCTACCCACGATCCCTTTACCATTGTTACTGGAGGAGAAACTGACCGGGATTCATGGGGTCAAAACGATCCAGCAGTATTAGGTCGTGAAGTACAACTGCGGGAGCTGTTGCAGTTTATTAAGAACCAGGGCATCAAAAATGTGGTTTCCATTACTGCCGACGTTCATTTTGCAGCGGCAATTCAAGCCGATCCAGATAGAGCTATTTTCAAAGATTTTAATCCGTTTTGGGAATTTGTGATTGGTCCTATTAATTCTGGTGCCTTTGGTCCAGGAAATCTTGATCCTAGCTTTGGTTCGGAGTATAAGTTTGTACGGGGACCGGAAACTTTCAATTTGCCCGTTAATTTGCCACCATCTAAGGCTGATTTACAGTTCTTTGGATTGGCAGAAGTGGATGGCAGAACCGCTGATCTGACGGTGCAAATCCGGGATATTACGGGTAAGTTAGTGTATGAAAAAGTGCTGCAACCTGAATGAATTGAATAAATTTATTGTTGTTTCTAGTGCTTTGTCCCATTAATTTTGAAGGGCAGCTGTAGTGCGGGCCTCTTGCCCGCGTCCGATATACAAATTAAATACGCCACAGCTTACAGCAGGGAGCGAGACGCTCCCACTACAATTATTTACCTACCAGAACTTATGGGACAGACCACTAAATCTTTGGGCGGGAAGGGAATAGTTAACCTGAAAAAGATTTGGGTATCCCTGTAACAATAGTTGATGTTGAAGACATTTTTGAAAAAGATGAAATGCTATTTTATAAAATAGCAACCAACAAAAACCAAAACATAGAACGCCTTTACAATCGAATTTTACCTTCCGAAGCAATTTATGAAGACCATTATCCAACGGCTTCAACATGGAGATTTAGGTACGATAAACCCTATAAAAATTTAAAATTTATTAATCATCCTCGGAAGCTATTTGAAGTATCCAAACGCTTATTGCCTTACCTAGATCACCCGTTTAATCCCCCTGCTTTCGAGTTGAAAGATACAGTATCAGAGTTCTTTAATGGCAGCCTTTCTTATGTTGATTATGTTTGGAAACATAAAGAAGGTGCGGCAGGTTTTAGCCTTATTTTATCGCCTACCGAAGCTATTTTGAAGGAGTTGATAGAAGAAAATAAGCTATCCGATTATGTGGTACAACGCAAGGTAAATTACAAAATATTTAAAACCGATGATGGGTTAGAGAAAATCGTGGAGTTGCGATTTATGACCGCATATACAGCGGAAGCTACGAATATTATACCGATGGCAAGAATTGGGCATTGTGTCAAACAGGAAAATGGTTCAATGGTTTATAAAATTCATTTTGGTGATAATAATCGATTGGGTTATGGCTTTGCTCCTGTGATGATTTTTTCAGAGTATAATTGAATTTTTCTTGCCGACTTACTTAATTTATTCGGATTTCTCAACAATCAAATCCTTAAGGCTTGTGCGACCAATCTCTGATATTTGCAAGTTTTGCAAAGGAGCTGACCTCTGTTTCCATTGCTGCCAGCTTGTTTGAATCAAAGGTACTGCACTTTTGGTAATGAATAAAGCAATGAGTATGCTTACCACACCATCCAGCCAGAAACATTGGAAAACATAAACAGCGATCGCACTTATAATAACTCCTACGGAGCTTGCTAAATCTGCCAGCATATGCAGAAAAGCACCACGAACATTTAAGTTATCCTGAATGTCTCCATGAAGAAGCCAAGCACCGACCAAATTAATCACTAATCCAATGATTGCGGTAACGAGCATCGGACCACTGAGGATTTGTTCAGGTGGTTGGATCAGGTGTTCAATTGCTTCCCAGGCAATTAATCCCGCCATTAACAAAAGTCCTAATCCATTAAAGAGGGCAGCCATCACATCGAACCGAGGATTCCCTGGTAGTTTGCTCCTGATGGTTAAACGGGCTAGCCAACTGGCACTCAAAGCCAACATAATTGCCCCTCCATCCGCGAGCATATGCCAAGCATCGGAGCGTAGAGCCAAGCTATGGCTGAGATTACCCGCTAACCACTCTAAAATGGCAAAAACGAGGATTGCTACCAGGATGATACTCAAATTAAAACGCTGTTTAGCTCCGATGAACGGTTGCCAGGTACAGTTAGGGGAATCGCAAGAATGCCACAAATAAGCCATTTAGATAATCCTTGTATAGTTTTCTACAAATTTGCGTCAGTCTAGCAGAAATCTGTTGTAGACTGACGCTTTTATCCTAAGCTTTGAGGTATAGCGGTTTTCACGCTTTGTGCAACACGGATCTGAATCTCACCCCCTTCCCCTCTCCTTAATAAGGAGAGGGGTGCCGAAGGCGGGGTGAGGTTGAATTGTGTACCTCACTCAACTGAAAAACGCCATATTTCCTATTTCCAAAATAAGCCGCTACGTCATGAGGTAAACACGTAATCCGTGGGCAAGTCCTGAATTAGACTATACCTCAAAAGCAAATCTATGGAAGGACGATGTTAAACCAGAACTCAAAATTATCCAGAAGACCGAGGAAATCTTCAAATGCATTTAAATCTCCACTGTAGGTGAAATCTACATACTCCACATCCCCATCATCTCCAACCTTTGGCTCAGAGGTATCTCCCATGGTAGTACATACATATTTTTGACCTCCATCCCTTGAGGTTTGTGCAGGAGAGCACATAAGCTGTTGGACAGCTTTATTTGTGGCAGATGTAGGATTCAGCGGTGGAATCTGCTTACTACCAAAGATAAGGCTATCGAATTCTGGACGATTAATGATAATCGTCGTGGTTGGATCAACTTCTAGCTTATCTTTGTAGTTGAGTACCCCATTTTCAACAGAGAGCAAATATTCCTCATTGACATCGGGGAAGATAATGTTGAAGGTGTATCCTTCTAGATTCTCCTCTTCCTTCTTTGCTGCTTCGGGACCATTTAGACGTATAGACATATAGTCAAAGAGCATCTCTGATGTCATGGCGTGGAGATTATCAAGATTAGGTGCCTGAGGAGCATTGATATTATCTAGTACCCCAATCCTTAATTCTTGAGCGCCAGTGAGGAAGAAATTACGCCAAGGACCCGATTCTGACATGTAGCCGAGTTGTTCTAAAGCTTTAGCTTCTAAGCGTTGAGCGGCTTGACAATAGGCAGGGCTAGAGTTAAAAGGGGGATCAATGCCTTTGCAGTATCCAAATACCACATCACTCATGACCTTGGCTACCCAGCGATAGGTATCAACACCTTGATCTAATTTCTCAGGTGTGACTGCTATCTTAAATAGGAATGACCTCTCAAGTTCTGTCAATTCCTCTTGGGCTTTTGCGATCGCTGATTCAGGTCCACCCATATACTCAATATACTTGTAACCTAACTTTTCAGGGGGCAACATGTAAAGGTTAGCGGGGTTACCGTCAAACCAGCCTAAATACCTTTGATAAACTGCTTTCACATTATGGTTGAGAGTACCATAATAACCACGGTTGTACCACGCTTTTGCCAGGGAGTCAGGCAATTGTAACTCTTCAGCAATTTCGAGCATGGTTTGCCCTTCGTTGGCTAGACGCAGGGTTTGGTCATGGATGTACTTATAAAGGTCTCGTTGCTTTTTCAAGTACTCGACAACTTCATTTTCTGGTGTGTCCTCATCATCCCAAGTTGGCCAGTGGTGACTCGCAAAGACTACTTCTACATTGTCTCCGAATAATTCGATGGTTTCGCTCAAATATTTTGACCAACCAAGGGGATCCCGCACTTTAGCTCCTCGCAAAGTGTAGAGGTTGTGCATGGTATGGGTAGCATCCTCAGAAGCACAAAGAGCATGGTACTGAGGGAAGTAGAACATCATTTCTGCTGGAGCTTCAGAACCAGGTACATTTTGAAAAATGATGTCTACACCGTCTACTGTAACTTTTTCCCCAGTCGTATCAATGATGTCTGTGGGGGCAATCAGGGATGATGTACCTGCGGAAGTGGTTTTACCCAATCCTCCGTCTACCTGTCCTTTTTCATTTTTGGGAATCAAGTTGCCGTACATATAACTAGCACGACGAGTCATCACGTTACCAGCCAGAACATTTTCACTGATTGCTTCTTCAAAGAATCCCTCGGGAGCATAGACGGGAACTCCTCCAGGATTACTCTCAGACTTGACATCCGCTGGATCGATAATTCCCTCAACCCCAGCGTAGTGATCGACGTGGCTGTGGGTATAGATAACAGCACTAACGGGAAATAATGCCTTTAATTTATCTTTTAAAGGATATATAGCAGGAATTGCAAGAGGTGCCTTTAAATCTGGATGCTTAGGTAAGACCATTGAAACTGTGTTTTTCCCAGCCTCTTTACCAATGTTCTTATTAGCCAAAAGCAAGGCTGCTTCGGCTGTTTCATTGGAAGTTAGGGGGTCAATTACAATCCAGCCATTGTCTCCTTCAACTAGGGTCATCTCCGCTAAGTCATAACCCCGTATTTGATAGATACCTGGTGTCACTTCATACAGCCCATGTTGCATATTGAGCTGAGAAATGCGCCACAGGCTGGGATTCACTGAAGGTGGAACATCAGGAAGCAGGTTTAGTTTATCTGCATCTGTGGGAATCTCTGCTACTTCCCCTTTGTTATCGAGAAGAAATTGATATTGTTCTAGATTCCAAATGCTGCCATCTTCAGGAATTTTCCATGTATCTGGGAGTTTATCTATGAATCCTTCAGTTGCAAAATCGAAATCATCTGTATTCTCAAAGGGCAGATCCTGTAAAACAGCTCCATTCACCTGTGTAGTTAGATCCGTAGCATCTTTACGTAAAACTTCTGCAAAAGCGATCTGGTTAGTCCACGGAACAAAACCTACTAGGGCAAAGGTGACAGCTAGGATAATCGCGGTCACTGCATTGAACAGTGTTTTCCCCATGCTGGCAGTCCACTGAATGCCTGGGGGGTATTTGAAATTCATAAGCTATGTTTTTGGTTTGCGTAATAATCCCAATTCACAATCACACTACAAGCTTCCCCCCTCCGTAATTTACCTGTCAGGGGATTTAACTATGGCAATCATAAATTGGAGTATTTTAAAGAACCATAGAGATAATCTCATACTTGAACGAAAAAAAGAGAATATATTTCAATAATTAATCATTCTTTTTGTAGGAATTTTTGGCTCAAAATGATGTTGTAAACTTCCAAAAAATAAAATATACAATTATTAATAATAATAATGGTTATTATTATCAGGAACTTCCAATAAAAAAAAATCCCAAAATATCTTGTAGTGCGGGCATCTTGCCCGCTAATCATAAAGGACGGCAAGGATGCCCATCCCACGATCAAAGGATAATTTATTATTTGAAAGTCCCTAATGGGGAATTCTTAAAAGGATTAATTGCTGTGGAAAGACAATATATTTAAATAATTAATCATTCTTTTTTTAGGGATTTTTGGTTCAAAATTATGTTTATTATCATATCTAAGTTAATTTAGCAATCATCAATAAGAATGAAATTGGCGTTGCATCATTGCGGGATGATATGGGTTTTTCTCCTAAATTTTCAAAGTAATTTAATCAAAGTGAGGAACTGCGATACTAACCCGACTTATTTCATGCACCTACACGTGGCGTTCTAGTCAAAAAGTCTTTAAGTACTCGTACCCATAGATGTAATTGTGGGTGTGAACTGCAAAGAGATGTAAACGCAGCAATTAATATCCTTGAAAAAGCTAGGGGAGGGCATCCCCAAAGTCAGGCTCGGGGAGTTGCGACCTCTACTCTACTTGGCGAAAGCCTGGTTGAGCAAGTTGCGACGGTGAACCGAGAATCACCGTGTCTTTAGACCGGGGAGTGTCAATGCAGGTGTTTGTAGCGACTGTCTTAATTGTCAGGCGATCGCTTGATTGGTTAGGTTTGGTTTCGTTCAACCCAACCTTGTATCTTCAGAAGAGGTTTTCGCTCTACAAGAACTAACAAAAAGACAACTTGCAATGATTATTAGAAGATTCACACTCCCATTGGTGTTAACAACTGTGGAATGACTACTGTATCGGGTAAAACCTCTATCCAGACTACTGCCCCACAGGATAAAGGATTATCTGGTTGATACACTATTCGACATGAACC
>JASJCJ010000055.1 GCA_030066045.1 Calothrix sp. MO_167.B12 | reverse complement strand
CTTACATGATTCCAGCGGTGTTTGTGGTAATTGATAAAATTCCCATGACACCCATGGGGAAATTAGATCGTCGTCAACTACCAAGTCTAGACCATTCTCGCCCAGAATTGGCAGTACCTTTAGTCAAATCGCAATCGGATATAGAGAAACGTATTGCTCAGATTTGGCAAGAAGTGCTTGAGTTAGAGGAAGTAGGAATTAATGATAATTTCTTCGATTTAGGTGGTAATTCTTTACTGCTGATTCGGGTTCACAAAAACCTGAGCAAAATCTTGGCAATTGATCTACCTGTAATAAAATTGTTTGAACACCCAACCATCGCTACTCTGGCTCAACATTTGCAGCAAGATCGGGGAGGAAAAACAGCCGTTAAGCGGTACGAGAAAAGAAAGAAATCCATGCAGCATGGCTCTGATATAGCCATAATTGGTATGTCTTGTCGGTTTCCTGGGGCAAAGAATACCGATGCTTTCTGGAACAATTTACGAGATGGGGTAGAATCAATTTCCTTCTTTAAGGATGGCGAAATAGAGCTAGAAGATCCAAACTGGATCGAGCATCCCAATTATGTAAAAGCTAGTCCTATTTTGCCAGATATTGACCTATTTGATGCCCAGTTCTTCGGCTACAGCGATAAAGAAGCTGAACTAATGGACCCCCAACATCGGCTTTTCCTAGAATCTGCTTGGGAAGCGCTGGAAATTGCTGGCTATAATCCGGAAAATTATCCAGGTGCAGTGGGAGTTTATGGTGGTTCGAGTCCCAGTACCTACCTAGTTAATAATATATCTCATAGCTTAGGAGCTTCTCCAGCAAGTCCTTTGCTTACCCATTGTCTATTTAGGGGAACTAAAGATGTGCATACCGACCTAGGCAATGGGGGAGACTACTTACCCATGCGGGTCTCCTACAAATTGAACCTAACTGGACCGAGTGTTAATGTGCAAACTGCCTGTTCCACCTCACTAGTTGCGGTTCACTTAGCTTGTCAGAGTTTACGGAGTGGTGAATCTGACTTAGCACTAGCTGGGGGGGTTTCTGTTTTCGTTCCTCAAAAGACTGGCTATTTATACCAAGAGGACATGATCTTATCTCCTGATGGTCATTGTCGCGCTTTTGATGCCCAAGGTCAAGGAACTTTATTTGGTAGTGGAGTTGGTGTAGTTGTCTTGAAGCGGTTAGATGAAGCGATCGCTGATGGAGACCATATATATGCCACGATTAAAGGGTCAGCAATTAACAATGATGGGGCTGGTAAAGTTAGCTACACAGCTCCTAGTATAGAAGGACAGATAGCTGCCATTTCTGAAGCACTGGCTATGGCTAACATAGATCCGAGGACGGTGAGTTATGTAGAAACTCATGGAACTGGGACACCCCTGGGAGATCCAATTGAAATTGCAGCACTGACAAAAGCGTTTCGACAAAGTACGAACAGTCAGGACAATCAGGACAATAATTTTTGCGCCATTGGATCGGTGAAAACCAATATTGGGCATCTCGATGTGACAGCGGGAATAGCAGGTCTAATTAAAACAGTGCTGGCACTGCATCATAAAGCCATCCCCCCCAGCTTGCATTTTAGGGAACCTAATCCCAACATAGATTTTGAGAATAGCCCCTTTTATGTTAATACAGCCCTCACCCCGTGGTCAGCAAAGGTCACCCCTCTGCGTGCTGGAGTCAGTTCTTTTGGTATGGGTGGAACCAATGCCCATGTTGTTCTAGAATCAGCCCCTAAACAAGTCAAAAGGCAACCCCCCCTTAATCCCCCCAAGGGGGGAAAGGCAAAAGTCAAAAGTGAACGTCCTCTGCATATTTTGACCCTATCAGGGCAAACAGAGCAGGCTGTGGCACAATCCGTAGAGAATTACATAACTTATCTGGAGTCTCATAGGCAAACAGAGATTGCTGATATCTGTTTTACTGCCAATAGTGGACGTAAGCATTTTAACCATCGTTTAGCAGTTATTGCTGGCTGTAGGGAGGAACTTCTGGAGAAGTTGCAAACTTTTGCAGCACCTGTTGATATCAACGGTAGTTCCCAACCCCTGAGAATTCACTCCCTCAAAGCAGACTCTACTAAGCAAATTGCCTTTGTGTTTACTGGACAAGGCTCTCAGTATATCAGCATGGGTCGTCAACTCTACGAAACTCAGCCCAGTTTCCGCAAAAATTTAGAAAAATGCGATCGCATCCTCCATTCCTACTTAGATATTCCCTTGTTAGATGTTCTCTATGCAGATTTAGATAACAAGGAACTTATTCACCAAACACGCTATACTCAACCTGCCATCTTTGCCATTGAATATGCTTTAGCCGAGTTGTGGAAATCTTGGGGTATCGAACCCGATCTAGTAATGGGTCATAGCATTGGGGAGTATGTAGCGGCTTGTGTTGCTGGGGTTTTTAGCCTAGAAGACGGACTGAAACTAATTGCCCAACGGGGTAGATTGATGCAATCATTACCCCAAGACGGAGAAATGTTGGCGTTGTTAGCCTCAGTTGCAGAAGCAGCACAAGCAATTAAACCCTATAGCCAGGATGTCTCTTTGGCTGCGATTAACGGACCCCAGAGTGTGGTAATTTCTGGAAGAAAATCTGCTATTAAAGCAATTGAAACCCATTTGACAGCAAAGGGAATTAAAACCAAGAAATTAACTGTTTCCCATGCTTTCCACTCTCCCTTGATGTCACCGATATTGGCGGAGTTTGACCAGGTTGCCGCCCAGGTAAAATTTAATTTACCACAATTAAAATTAATCAGTAATGTTACGGGGGAGCTAGCCACAGAAGAAATAACTACTAGCAAATATTGGTGCGATCATCTCCGGCAGCCTGTGCAATTTGTGACTAGTATGTCAACCTTGGAACAGCAAGGAATAGATGTATTGGTAGAGATTGGAGCCAAACCAATTTTATTAGGAATGGGTCGCCAGTGTCTCCCCGAACATCAAGGATTATGGTTACCTAGTCTGCGTCCAGGGCAAGAAGATTGGCAACAAATATTAACCAGTTTGGCAGAACTGTATTTGCACGGTGTACCAATTAATTGGCTCGGTTTTGACCAAGACTTTGCTCGTCATCGTCTTCCCTTACCCACTTATCCTTTTCAAAGGCAAAGTTATTGGGTGAGTCCAAAGGATGGTTCAATGGGAATAACTGCCCCTTCAACATCCCCAGAGATTGTCAAAAAAAAGTCGGATATTGCTGATTGGTTTTATATTCCATCTTGGAAACGGTCTATTCCCCCTGCTTATCAACCAGGTGAAAAGCTGCTCTCCTCTGACATTCTAGTATTTATCGACGAGTGTGGACTGGGAGAAGAACTAGCAGAAAAACTGGCAATACAGGGGAGTGAAGTTGTCAGGGTAAGTCGCGGTTCGGAGTTTAGGAAGCACAGCGATCGCTTCTACACCATTAATCCTACCCAAGCTGATGACTACCATACCCTACTGCAAGAGCTGAAACAACAGAATAAAAACCCCAGTAGCATTATTCATCTGTGGAGTGTCACCCCAAATAACCACAGAGAATTAGGAATAGAATCTTTTGCAGCGTCCCAGGATTTGGGTTTATACAGCCTGATATTTCTTGTGCAAGCATTGGAAAAACTGAATTTTATCAATCCACTCCAACTTACAGTTGTGTCAAACAACCTCCAGGAAGTGAGCGCAGATGAAGTATTATCTCCAGAGAAAGCAACCCTGCTTGCAGCCTGTAAAGTTATAGGGCAAGAATATCCAAATATAAACTGTCGCAGTATTGATATTGTTCTCACCCCATGCCAAAAGCAAAAGCAGGAAAAACTTGTCACCCAACTATTAGGAGAAATTACAGCACAGTCGGCAGATTTAACCATCGCTTACCGGGGTAAACATCGCTGGGTGCAAACTTTTGAACCCGTGGGATTAGAAAAACCTCAAGCAGGGACATTACCTCTGATAGAACAAGGGGTTTATCTAATTATCGGCGGACTAGGGGCGATTGGTTTATCCCTGGGGTTACATTTGGCAAAAACTGTACATGCCAAACTCATTTTAACAGGGCGATCGCAGTTTCCTACCAGGGATGATTGGTCTCAATGGCTAGCTACTCACAATGCAGAGGATGGTATTAGTCGCAAAATTGAGAAATTGCAGGCTATGGAAGCGATGGGAGCCGAGGTAATGGTACTCAATGGTGATATAGCCCATCGGCAACAAATGGAGGCTGTAGTCGCTCAAGCAGAGGCTCGCTTTGGCAAAATCAATGGAGTCATCCACAGTGTGATGTTTACCGGAGACAAGGCATTGTGTTCCATCAAAGAGATAACTAAAACTGATATTTGGCAGCACTTTCAGGGAAAAGTACAGGGAACCATAGTTTTATCAAAGGTGTTGCAGAACAAAAACCTTGACTTTTGCATCTTAATGTCCTCCATCGCATCAGTACTAGGAGGTTTGGGTGACATTGCTTACTCGGCAGCCAATCTGTTTATGGATGTTTTCGTTCACCAGCACAACCGAAGCAACTCGGTTCCTTGGTTGAGTGTAAACTGGGAGACTTGGGAATTCCCAAAACAAGAGCAAAATTATGAAATTGCAGCAGCACTGGCTGAATTTGCCATAACTCCAGAAGAGGGTATCCAAGCCTGGGAAAGGGTTTTATCCACTCCAGAACTCAATCAAATCCTTGTTTCCAGCGGAGATTTACAAGCTCGCATAGATCGATGGGTCAAGCTTAAATCTGTAAAAGAAGGAAATAACTCCCATCAACAAGCATCATCTTTGCCGATTACCTTCCGTAAGCAATTAGAGACAGTTCCTAGGGGAGAGCGTAAAGCATTATTGTTTGCTCACATTCGCTTACAAGTAGCCAAGGTACTAGGAATTTCTCCTCAAAAAATAGCATTAGAGCAAAAACTCATAGATTTAGGACTAGATTCTTTGATGTCTATTGAATTGAGAAATGCTCTGCAATTGAGTCTGGGTTTATCTGTGCCTTCTACTTTACTCTTTGACTATCCAACACCCGAAGCCTTGACTAATTATTTGGTTGAGGAAATTGCTGACTTTGAAGATTCAAAAAGTTTCAGCAATGGCTGCATTAAACAAGGTATAGTTGGGGATAACTTTTACCATTCTACCTTAGTATCGATTCAGCCAAATGGCTCCAAACCGCCTCTATTTTTCGTTCCTGGGGTCTTGGGCAATGTTTTTGATATTTATCCCTTGGCACAACATCTAGGCTCAGAACAGCCTTTATACGGCTTGCGATCGCTTGGTTTAGATGAGGACGAAAAGCCATTAACCCGGATGGAAGACATAGCAGCCCACCACATCAAAGCCTTACAAGCCATTCAGCCCCACGGTCCATACTTTCTGGGCAGTCATTCAGCAGGAGGAAAGGTCGTTTTTGAGATGGCTCAACAGTTACGCGATCGGGGACAGGAGGTAGCTTTACTTGGGATTATAGATGGTTTAGGAACCAATCTGCAAAAATATCAAGATTTTTCTCAGTGGGATAATAGCAAACTCGTCAACGATCTCAGCAGTTTCTATCAAGGTTCTTTAGGAGAAGCGCTCAAAGTTTCTCCTGAAAAATTTAAATCTATTGGAGAAGACCACCAGTTAGATTACCTTCTGGAAAGATTGAGCATAGCTGGTTTGAATTTAAGTCAAGGTGAACTAAAACGCATTTTTCAAGTTTACAAAGCTAATATTCAAGCTGATGTTGACTATGTTCCCCAGGAGAATTACCCAACTGCAATTACTTTCTTCCGAGCTATGGAAACAGAGGTATTTGCAGCTACCCTCGGTGAAACAAAAATACTGGAAGACCCAACTTGGGGGTGGGGTAAGATTTCTGCTCAACCTGTGACAATTCACAAGATTCCAGGCAACCATTTTACGATGATGCGAGAACCACATGTTCGAGTTCTAGCCCAAATCCTTACGACTTGCTTTAAAACCTATATTCCGCACATCAAATTGTAGTATGAAAGGTAATACGGAAATTATGGTTAACTTGGTGATTTTTTTACGTATAAATGCTTGATTTTTTCAGTTTTCATGTTTGCCAAATTATCTATATTCCATAATTATTACGTATTACATAGTGAAGTGCGGAATGTGGGTTAAAAGCGTCCCCATAAGGGGGTAAGTCAAAAGTCAAAAGTATAAAGTATAAAACCCCCCTCGTTATGAATCAAAGAAACACATGACTATTATTTCCTATTTCCTATTCCCTATTCCCTATTCCCTACCAACAAAGAGAAAAATTAATGCAAAAAATCTTAGCTTTATGGGCAACAGTCCGCTCCACTTCCACTGCCTTTGAAACTATGATGTACCAAAGAGGTGATTTTCTTGTTGTTCACGAACCTTTTGGGTTATCTTACTACAACTCTCCAGAGCGTCGCGACACCAATCGTTATCCAGATATAGAACTCAATCCTGAATATAATTACCAAACAACCTGGCAAAGGCTAAAACAACAGGCAGATTCCCAGGCAGTTTTTATCAAGGATATGGCTTATTATATGTTCCACGTAGCCGATAGAGAATTTTTGTCTATATTTGAAAATACTTTTATTGTGCGTCATCCCGCTAAAATGCTGCCATCACTTTACGATAAATGGTCTGATTTTACTTTAGAAGAAACTGGTTATGCCGAACTCTATAAACTTTTTGAAATGGCTAAGGAATTCAGTGGAAAAATTCCAGTGGTGATTGACTCGGACGATTTGGTACAAAAGCCCGAAGCAACAGTTAAAGCTTACTGCGATGCTGTTGGGATACCTTTCATTAAAGAAGCCTTAGAATGGGAACCAAAATTCCGCCCTGAACTTACTAATTGGGACGAGGGAACTTGGGTAACTAACGTTATGTCTAGTAGTGGATTTAAGGAACAAAAGAAAGAGAATTATGTGGCAGTGTCAGATAATAAACACTTACAAAATGCTTATGAATTTTGTTTGCCATATTACGAAAAGCTTTGCGAACATAAGCTTCCTATTGCTGAAAATTGATGGTGGAGTTAATGAAAAAGGAAGGCAAAAAATGTCTGACTTAAGGGATTGGTTGCTTGACCATGAAAATGAATATTTGATTGATACCTACTATCAAGATATGTACGGTTACAATGGCTCGAAAAGCTGGAATTCTATTCTCATAAAAGTCTAAATTAAGACATTGGCAGGTAAAAAGTAAAAAGTAAAAAATGAATAAAGTTTGAGACCGATATATCGAATATATTACAGCAGTTTTCATCTATTTGAACCACATTGATCGTAGGGGTTTAGCAATGCTAAACCCCTACTACAGCGTGGTCTATTTACCTGAAAATCGCTGTAATATACAAATTAGATGCACAACAGCTTACAAGTTAAGGTTCCTTGAAAACTCCTGCAAAGATAGATGAAATTACCGATTCAAGCTGTACGTTTGCCAATAAATCCAATTATTAAACCGGGAATGCCAGGATTAGAAGGCGATCGCGGTGCTAACATTAACGGTCCATCCCTGATTCGTGTCCCTGACTGGATTGAAAATCCCCTGGGACGCTATTACCTTTATTTTGCTCATCATTTGGGCAAATATATTCGTCTTGCCTATGCTGACTCTCTTGAGGGAGAATGGAAGATATATGAGCAAGGAACCCTGCACTTGGATGAAACAGCTTGCTGGGATCATATTGCTTCTCCAGATGTCCATGTTGACAATGAAGCCAAAGAAATACAAATGTACTTTCATGGCGACTATCAGGGGAGACATAAGTACGATCAGGTGACAATGCTGGCAAAATCTGAAGATGGTCTCCATTTTACAGCTTTCCCAGAGATACTTGGACCATACTATTTTCGAGTATTTCAGCACCAGGGATTCCACTATGCGATCGCCAACAACTGGTATGGTACAGTTATGAACAATCGTCCCATAGCTGGAATTTTACTCCGGTCAAAAGACGGTATAACAGCCTTTGAACCGGGACAAGATTTTATACCTAACCTACGACATGGTGCTGTATTGGTAAAAGACGATTGGTTGCTCCTATTCTACTCCAGATATGGCGACGCTCCCGAACGTATTTTAATGAGCTACGTGGATTTAACCAAGGATTGGCAGGAGTGGATTCCTTCAGAACCACTTACAGTTATGGAACCAGAAATGGATTATGAAGGAGTTGCTTTACCTATTGTCTCTTCGGAAGTTGGTGTTGCAGAAGAACCGATGCGAGAACTCCGCGATCCAGCTATTTACACCGAAGGAGAAAAAACATACTTACTCTATTCAGTAGCAGGGGAAGAAGGAATTGCGATCGCTGAACTAAAATTTGGGGTTTCCTAATCATATCGTTTCCGTTTGTATCGGAATTATTTCAGTTACTCTCTCTCTTCCTCTTCCTTTGCGTCCTTTGCGTCTTTGCGGTTTTTTATCATTCAGATGCTATCGGATTTGATATCACTCCATCACTCCAGGGCGCAAGCCTTGCGCCCCTACTCATCACTCCCTCACTCCCTGCAAGATTTTCTTCCACTGTTCTGGGTTCAGAGAACGTATCATACTGAACTTGAAAGGGGATTCTGATTCATTAATGAATTGGGCATAAGATGGCTGAATGTAGGGACGATATTGCGATCGCTCGGCGATATATACTTGTAAAAAAGCCAACATCATGATTCTGGCATTTTGTTGGAAAATTTTGACTTCATCTGCCAATTGTGCAGAAGCAGAGGGAGGATAAAAAAGGCTATTTAATAGAGTTGTTAATTCTGTAGTGTGGGAAAAACCATCTGCCAATACTAGATACTTATTGGGAGTTTGCAACCAAGTAAATGCTCTGATTTGTTCTCCGACTACGGGGGTTGCAGGATCGTACCCCGCGCTACCCATAACCACAGGAACTTGAATGCGGCTAAGTCCTTTTTGTCCCAAAATAATACTGCTGACAGGATTTAGGGCAATTATAAGTTGAATGCGGGGATCTCGTAAGCCTTGGGAGAGAATTTTTCTTTGCATAGATGAAGGTTTAAATTCTCGCGCTCGACATTGGAGTAATGAAGAAATATTGAAAGGCTCTTCTTGGCAATCTTGGGTAAGTTGTTCAAAATCAACGGTAGCACCGCCTAACATTAGTGCAGTATAACCCCCAAAAGAATGACCGATTATACCTACTTTTTGGAGATTTAGTCGTCCTTGAAATTCTGACTGATTCAAGCCTTCGAGATAATTGAGTAAGAAAGTAACATCTAAAGGACGATCTATAAATTCATTTAAGCGAAATAATTCTCTCCCTCTGCCTGCCAGTGTAGCCTCTCGTTGGTCAAAGTTGCTACCAATATGCTCTGGTAAAGCTACAGCAAACCCGTGGGAGGCTAAAAATTTGGCTAACTGGGTAAAGGTGCTGCGACTATCGCTAAACCCGTGGGAAATAACAACCACAGGAATCGGTTCGCGGGAATTATTGTTAGCAGGGGGTAAATATAGGTCTACTGGATATTTGCGATCGCGGCTGGTATCCTGTAGATAAATTGTTTTGCTAGCATAGGTGGCTGAACCTGAAGTTCTGATATCGGCAAGTTGTTTGTAATTAATGGGTGGTGCAGCAGCAATTTCTGCTTGGGAAAGTTTGTTAATTTCAGCGATGGCAGTTGGTGTATCTGCAAATACCTCGGCAATTTTTTTGATGGCTGTAATTGTCTCTGAGGTGTTGATACGAATTCCAGGGGTAGGGAATTTTTTCAGTACTTTAATCAGGGTAAAATCACCTTCTGCGGCTGCTTGAACTAAGGCTGCCCGCAGAGCAAACTTTCCATTTTGTCCTGTTCCAGTTTGAATGATTTTGCCAATTCTTTGCAATATGTTTTCTCCCATGGGAGCGTAGAAGGCTCGGGAGAGTGTGAGTGCCTTGACATCGTAGGATTTTTGTAGGGCTGTGCGTAATTCTTCCTGTTGTTTGGGGTTGAGTCTTTTGGTTAAGAATTTGAGTTCTGGGGTAACTTTACCAGTTTTGACATAATTTTCTAAATCGGTGACAGAAAGGGAGAAATCTAGGGGACCAAAAGCTGCATAAATCTTTTCTGCTGCACCCACAGAGGTAGTAGTTAAAAGGGTTGATACAGTTGCTAAAAATAGGGAGTTAAGACAGTCTCGGTAGACATTTCTTTTCCTTTTGTGGGCTTGTTTAAGCATAGATTTTTTAATTGCTACAGATAGATATTTGTTCTAATATTTTAAACTTACTATTTGCATATATATAAATCCGGTTTGATTGTTAAATAAAATTAGATAATGATAGTAATAGTAGGGCTCGTTATGCTAAAAGCGTTTCGCACCGAAAAAGTTACCAAATGATGCCTTACTCTCGGCGGGAACGCACTCTACGTATTTTAAGCACAAGAGCAGGCTACGCCAAAAAAATCAAATATTAATCCTATATATAATTTAGTTTTAAGTTTAATATATAATATATGAAAAGCAGAGGAAGATTGATAGCGATCGCATTATAAGCTGTTGTGCAGCTAAATTGTATAAGATGAAAACATCAAATTATTATATTGCGGGCAGCGTTCGACGGCTCGACTGAGCTGAGCCGAACGTCTGAGCTCACGCCGAAGTCTTGCCCCCGTCCGATATACAAATTAAATACGCCAAAGCTTAGCAATTTTATTTGATTTGTAAAAATTTCCAGACTCCGAACCCCATTTTATAACTAGAAAATTACCGATTTAAGAACAAGAAAACTGTTTGAAATAAACCTACAAGCAATCCCAAAATACCACCCAAGGTAACAATTGCTTGTAATTCATTTTTCACAATCCCCTCGATTGCAGCTTCTAAATCCTTAGGAGGAGTAGATTTAATCCGCTCAATAATTACTTGGTCTATGGATAAAATGGGAATAGCGCGAGATACAATCAGTTCTAAATCTTTTTCCAAATACCGTTCCAAAATTAAAGCTAATTCTTGACTAACTATTTCCAAAGAACTACTCACCACCGCAGAAGAACTGAGGCGATTGACTAAAAGTACAGAAATACGATCCCAATCTACTGAATCTGTTAACCCTTGAAGTAAATCCCCCCCACTAGTCTGAATGTACTGGCGCACACTTTCTCGGGTACTTTGACGTAACTGTCTGACTGTGGATATGGGTAGATTTTGTAAAGAAAGATTCTGGAAAAAACGCTGGAAGCGATTTCGTACTTGCAAATCTTCAACCCATTCTCGAATCCGATTATTAGTAATTTCTTTCTCATCTAAACAGAAAGTACGCAAACGGGTCAAAGTATTGCGTAATCCCAACAAATTGGCCACCACCCAATAAGTACCGCTACTTTTTTCCCGAAAACTTTCATCAATAGTATGAATGGTGCGATCAGTTAAAAAATCAATGATAGTTAATCTAATTTTATCTGGGGGTAAAACTACTTTGAGTAACCAGTCAGCCAGCCTTTGGGATTGTGACTCACTTAATTTAAATTCTAATAATATCCGGTCAAATATTTGATTAGTTTGTGCTTCTAAAAAATCCTCTCTCCGTGCCAGAACTTTAAGTAATTTTGGCAAAGACTCTCCTAATAAATCCCGCAAAATGCCAGCGACAATTTTGGCAGTTTTTTGCTCTTCATCTGATTTTACTTGGTCAATTGCCATTCTCAGCAACCACAAAATCGCCGCCTCTACCCGTTCCGTTTGTAATAATCGCCGCGCCAAGTTTTGGATTTCCTCTGGGGTTAACAGGGAATCCATAATTGCATTGGCAATATTCTGAGCCAGACGTGCTTGATTGCGGGGAATTAGTCCCGGTGTAAAGGGAATTCTGCGTCCACCGATGTAGATAGCTCGGTAAGGACGAAATAACATTTTGATGGCTATGTCATTTGTGTAGTAGCCAATAATCCCACCTGCTATGGGAGGAGTTATATACAACCAAAGATTATACCAATCCACGGAATTTTAGGTTGACGGTTGACAGTTGACGGTTGACAGTTGACAGTGGAGAAGATTTCAAAATACCAGGTTTCAACATGGATGGGGTATACCGATTATTTTGACCGATAAATAAACTGCATACAAGCCCCCGGATTTATACATGGAGAAAGACAGAATATTCTATCATCATTTCCAGCCCCTGACTTTAGACATGAGATAAATCCAAAATCCAAAATCCAAAATCGAATGACAATGAAAAACTAACTACTCCCAAACTTCAAATCGCCGATTTATCACTCAGATTTTGTGACTACCAGTACTCCCATCATATCGTTGACAATGGGGTAATGGGTGGCTTTGGCAAAACCAGCTTGCAAAGCAATTTCTACTTGCTTGTCGCCCCTGGGGAAACGTTCTAAACTGGGATTGATGTAAGCGTACTCTTCCTTGTATCCCATCCAGTTTCCTACAGAGACTACAAGATTGTTGAGATACCAATTCTGAAAGTCAATTGCTAGGGAATTTTGGGGACGATGGAAATCCAAAATGGCAGCTTTTGCCCCCGGTTTGAGAACCCGATGGATTTCTCTCATACTCTGGGGAATGTCAGTAACATTTCTTAACCCATAGCCCATAGTGGCTGCATCGAAGTGATGATCATCAAACGGTAATTGGAGGACATCGGCTTCAATCCAAGTAATGGGAGGGGTGGGATACTTGTCTAGAGAACGTTGTTTGGCGATGGCTAATTGTGCAGAAGAGAAATCTACTCCATACACCTGCCCTGTTTTACCCACCCTTTGTGCTAACTGGAATGCTAAATCGCCACTTCCACAACACAAATCCAGACAAATATCTCCTGGTTTAGCACCGCTCCATTTTACCGTCATTTCTTTCCAAATCCGGTGTTGTCCCAAACTTAACCAATCGTTTAAGCGATCATAAATGGGAGCAATTTGGTCGAAAATAGCACGTATTTCGTCAGACATTAGCTGTTAATCAGTCGTTAATCATTAGTAGGACTTACCCGAGGAAAAGATAATTACAGTTATTGCCATGTAAGGAAGCAATCCCAAATATCTGATTTTTCCTCACGAGTGTGTAAGTCATAACTAGTTTATCCTCAAGGTATTGCCTCAAAGAGTCAAGCACTAATGACTATTAGACTACAAATTAACGCTACAGGTTAACAAAGTTTCTCTGTTGGGACAGTTGCCTTGCAAGGGTGAGTTCATTGACCCGTAGCAGTATACATTGGGCTTTTTTCAAGGTGTCAAGGCGAACCACAAAAGTAGCTCTCTGCCTGGATTACTTACAAGTACAATCGATGACAATTCCCACCAATTGTGCTGAGAGATGAATTAGTTTCAATTCATCTTCTTTCAAAGCCGTCGGCTGTTTCCATTGTAAGGAAAGAACAGCGGTTGCTGTACCTCTATAAGTAACGGGAATCACTAAATGTGCTTTGATGCCAAAATCTGAGTAGTGAGAGACACCAGCTAACTGTTTATCTTTTGGTATATTTACTGAAACTTGGATTTGTCCAGTAGCGATCGCATCTTTGACTAGAGGATCTTGATCTAACCAGTTTTCTAAATCTCCGACTGTACTATAAGTCCCCTGTTGAGCAATCAGAGTGCCATCTTCTACTGTTTGCACAATACAGTTGTCAACAGCGAAACTTTGTCCGAATGCTGTGGCAATCTGGTTAAAGGTAGTTGCGACATCTTCCTTGTGTTGAGCTACCTGTACCAACACAGCTAGCAAGGCCATTTGTGAGTTAGCTCGTTCTAGCTCTTCTGTACGCTGTTTGAGCAAATCATAGGTTTCGACTGCTCTATCTACTACCACCTTTAATTCCTCGGGTTCCCAAGGTTTAGTAATATACTTGTAGACTTGCCCAGCATTAATTGCATCCACAAGGTCTTCAATGTCAGTAAAACCAGTAAGAATAATTCTGACTGTGTTGGGAAATTGAGGTAAAGTCTTGCGGAGAAACTCCGTTCCCTTCATTTCTGGCATCCGTTGATCGGAGATAATCACAGCAACTTCCCCTTCTTCTGCCAAAATTTCTAGAGCTTCAACCCCACTATAGGCTTTTAAAACCTGGAAATCCCGGCGAAAAGTACGATACAACAGGTCTAAATTATCGACCTCATCATCAACTACTAAGATTTTCGGTTTTTTGGATTTCGCCAGTTTCATCATCTGAGTATGGATTTTATTGATGTCAGCCACAGGATTAGTCATAAGATTTTGTTAAATACTTACTACTATTTACTACATTGTTATCTTTCAAACATTTGTGAGTGACAATAACTTAATTGGCTCAGTAGCTTTAGTTACTCAAAGAGTCAACTGACTGTCACTATCTATGAATGCAATTTTGACCGACCTTCGGTCGAGGGAACTCTTAATGGGCAACGGGCAACAGTTGGGTTGGTTGGTTGGGAACAAAGGTTGTTGCCCTTGATTTCCCTCGACCCACCAGTGGGTCCAGTGCCCCGTCATGAGTGGGACGATTGCGTTGGACGGGGTTTAAATCCTCGTCCAACGCCTTCACTGTTGCCTGTTGCCTGTTGCCTGTTGCCTTTAAGTAAATGAGACTGGATGTACTAAGAGTAATTACTTAGATTATTTTCCCCGCCTCAGCTTTTCTAGTGATAACCCATGATTTTGCTTATTGGCAGTGACATAAAATATTTTTTACATTGTGTGAGATATAGTTACCAGCTATCACCGTCACTGCAACTACTGCTGGAGTTAAAATTGTAACTAGTTTCAGATTCAGAACTGTCACTGCTGCCAGAGCCAGAATTATTTTCATGGGAAGCAAATAAGGTTGTTTTTCATGGGAATGATAGATTTAGTGTTCCCAAGAATGCTTGCAGAATATCTGTTATAATTTAGAGTTTAGAATTTAGAAAAAAATACAGGACTAAAGCTGGGCGTGACAATCGCTGGTTGGTGGGTGGCTCTATATGTCTCATTGCGACCTTCAAACATTTTCGCAGCCTTACACGATGATATTTTACCCAACCTACAGAAAAATATGCCAGTTGCCTAATTCTTAACTTATTACTTATTACTGGTTACCATTTAATTGCAATCTCGCCTCCTAGTTCCATCTGTAATTGCAACTGTGCATTACCACTGTTGATTGCAATTTCCACCCAACCATGACTACCAATTAAAGCGATCGCACTTCCAATTTTCCCATGTGCATAAGTTTCATAACTGGGAATAATCCCATCGCCTATTTGTACGTACCAATTTTTATTTTCTACGGAACTGCCAGGAATATTAGTAACTAAATTGCCAAAGTGGTCTATATACTGGACACATCCGAGTATGGTATCCGCAAAGTAATTACATTCAGCTAATTCTAAACTTACCAGGGTGGCAGGATTAATTGGTGTTCCTAATTCTTGGATAGCAACCCCATTGGCAAGATGCCCTCCCACGGGTGCAAATATATCTCGACCGTGGAAGGTTCTACTAGGGGTAGAAGTATACCAGTAGTTCTGATTCGTCAACTCCACTGCGGCGATCGCATGATGTTGACATAGTACTCCACTCAATAAACCATTATCTGGTGCTACCAAAAACCCCGACTCTAATTCTACAGCGATCGCTCGTCGTTTTCCCCCCACTCCCGGATCTACTACCGCTACATGAACGGTTCCTCGGGGAAAATGAGGGTAGGCATTCATCAAGCAAAATCTGGCAGCAGCAATGTTTTGTGGCGGTATTTGGTGGGTTATATCTATTATCCTAGTGCTGGCATTAATTTGAGCAATTACCCCCTTCATTACACCCACATATTCATCGCGATTACCAAAATCACTCAGCAAAGTTACTAGTGTTTGCTCACTCATAATTAATTTACGAAGAATAAATAATTTGTGAATCTAGCATTATTTTTGTATATTTCCGTAATATTCACTACAAAAATATGATAAATTAGGAATACAAAAGATAAATCAAAATACTAAAGGTTCCAACTATGAATACTAACAGGGTAGAAACAGCCAAGAAAATGCGAGCTGTTCATAAGCAAAATATTCAAAGAAGTATCGAACATCGGTTGCAAATAGCAAGAAATAAAGGGGATCTCAGTCTGATTAGACAATTAGAAGCTGAAATGAGGCATTTTCAGTAAATTATCGACCTGAGTTCATAGTTTCTTGTCAAAGTAAAGTCAGAAAGAAGAAAGAAATAAACCAATGATCTGAAAATACTTTGTGACTAACTCTTCAAGGGCGCACGCAATGCGCCCCTACTCTGCGCTTCGTGCGTCTACATGGAAGTTTGTACACAACCAAGGTGAAAATACCTCGAGTGCGGCTCCCACACCTCAGCTGTCAACCATCAACTAACAACTAACACCTAACAACCATTTTCAAGTTAGTCCCTCATGAACCTTGGTACACAACCAAGGATGAAAATACCTGTTACCTGTTACCTGTTGCCTGTTGCCTGTTGCCTGTTGCCTATTTTCAAGCTAGGAATAAATGCTAAAATTGCAGTATTCATTTATCACCATACTGGCTTTGGAGACTGCAACCTGTCCTCGCTGCAATCAACCTGTAAACTCTCAGGTAGTCACCTGTCCCTATTGCCGTACCCAGTTAAAAGCCTATGGACATCCCGGCATACCCTTACATCGTGCCAATGGGTCAGAATATCTCTGCAATAGCTGTACTTACCATGCAGATGATAGTTGTAATTTTCCTCAACGTCCCTATGCTCAAGAATGTACTCTCTACGAAAATTTTCAAGAACGGGAGTTGGAATTACAACAACAAATTCAAGCCAAAAGCTTTGGTGTCAGTTTTCGTAAATGGGTACAACAAAATCAGGCTTGGTTATGGCTATTAGGTTTATTATTGATTTGTTTGGCGATCGCTTTATTTAGTTCTTGACCACATTAAAAGAATGTAGAATGAGCGAATTTAGAATTTAGAAATATTGCAGAGTGGAATTAACTTAATACCCAGCTAAATTGTATAAAGCAAAAAAATGGCGTTGCATAAATGCGGGATGAATTTAGATTTTTCATCCAAAATAAACATCGCTCCTTTGCGCCTACCCTACGGGAAGCCGCTCCGCGTCTAATGCGTGAGATAAAAATCATCCCTTTAATCAGCAATGCCAAAAAAATCCGGTAATTGTAGTGTGGGCAGCGTTCGACTGAGCTCACGCCGAAGTCCTGCCCGCTTTATGCATACAATTTAGATGCTTAACAGCTTATCGCCAACCTATCAGGCGTAATATCGGCACTACAATATAATAACTTACGGCTAACCAGAAACTGATACAGATTCCAATTAAACCAAAAAAGATAAAACTACCCCGCAAATCATCCAATCCTAGGGGATGAGAAAAATTAATGATGGATAATAAATTTAAATTGATACCTAATGATAGAGCGATCGCAGTTCCATAGGCAGCAATAATGGCATAAACTATATGATGGCTACGGGTTCCTAAACCCAGTGTCAGTAAAGAAATAGCTGCTAAAATCCCTCCTAAAAACCCTTCATCACCATATTGTGGCTGAATCAATTGCCAAACCAAATACCCCAAACCATAGCCAATAACCCCCATGAGGGATGCAATTAAATAACGTCGCTTTTGACCACAGAACCCCGCAGTTGTCAGTCCCCATGCAGTCCCCAAACCAGCTCCCATGAACAAAATCATTTCTGAACCCAGGGAAGTTGAAGTACCAGTTGCTAGGGAAGGTATTATTTGATGGACAAAATCAGTAATTTGTTGACTCAAAATAGTTCTTTCTGACACTAAAAAACCAGTAAGTATACCAACACCAGCACCGAGGGTGGTGAGAATCATTGTCCAGGTAGTATAAACACAAACTTTGATAGTTTGTAGGCATATTTTTGTCGAAGTAAAAACTGTTTTCGATATCCCGCGAATTAGGCTAGCGATCGCTTTTGGTAAATCTAGTTTTATTGTCGGTAAAACGGGTTTATTAGGGGATTTATCGAGTAGTTTAGTTAAGCGTCTGTGGATTGTGGCAGCATTGGCAGGACGGGCTTGTACATCCTGTTGCACCATATCATTCAGTAAATTTACTAATCTTGGATCGATATTAGTATTACTCGTCTTTTGTAGTTCCGGTAGCCAGTTAAATTCTCCACTCAGGGGATCTTCCAGTTCTGATGGCTGTTTGCCAGTCAGCATGACAATCATTGTCCTTCCCAGAGCATAAAAATCTGCTTGCACCCCCACATGAGTGCCATCAATTTGTTCCGGTGGACTATAGCCAGAGGAAAATAGGCGGGTAGAACTGCTTTGTGACCCGTGTTTTCGTTTTTGTCGCCTGAATATTTGTTCCTGGAATTGCTTGACTCCTCCAAAATCAATCAGTACCAACGGACCATCTAATTTAGAAGAGGAAGAGTTACGCAACATTAAATTAGATGGTTTAATATCCCGGTGAATGATATGCCGTCGGTGCAAATGTTGCAAAATATCTATAGCTTGCAGCAGCCAATTTAACACCATTTCTTGAGGACATCCGTGGGGATACTGATGTTGAATTTCCTCCAAGGTGAGGCCGCTAATTTTTTCCATCACCAAGCAAGGCAAATCAATCTGTCCTGAAGGATCAGAAAAATGTACCGGAAAATAACTATCTGCATCTACATGCGGTACTCCTGGATGGTTGAGACTGGCTAAAACCTCTGCTTCTTGTGCAAACAATTCCAATGCCTTGGGGGAAGTTTGCAGTAAAACTTTAAGCACCTTTTCTGTTTGCGTATGGGAATCCCAAACAGTGTAAATTTGGGCAAACCCACCAGTTCCCAATTGCCTTAATGGAATATAACGATTTTGTAGCTGCAATGGCGAGCCACAGCTACTACAAAATTTGTATCCCCATGGTTGAGGATAAGGACGATTACAGTTGGGATTTATGCAGTGAATCGCACTCTGGTTGACGTGGGACACAACCACTAAAATACAAAGCCTTAGTTGATTGTACATAAATATGGACTCATTTTTTGCCCAATAAGTGCCCGTTGGGGGGAGAGTGGGGGAGTGATGGAGTGATGGAGTGATGGAGTGATGGAGTGATGGAGTGATGGAGTGATGGGGTGATGGGGTGATGAGGTGATGGGATGATGTGTTTTGGCTCCTAATCACCTCTTCACTTTGGAAATAATCATTGATTTGCATTTTTGCTCAATTTGACCATCTAAATAGCGGGATTTAGACAAAAATTAAGCCCCAATAAAACCCAAACTGGCTTTATAAGCGGTAAATACGTGACGATGAATGGGGTTAAAGTCAGGGGAGAAAGAGGAAAACCCGGTACAGAACGTATTAAATTTAACTATTTTTCTAATACTTAATTTTTTGTTACATAGTTCTCAATTTCCCCGCTGAAAAACCAAGCTGGTTAGATGCTTGACCTATAAAAGATTAGTTCTCAGTATACTTAGAAAGATTCAAGTAGAATTCCTATAGCTGCTAAAAATAGATACTTAGTATCAAGAGTTAATATATAATTTAATTGCGTATATTCACAGCTTCAATCCAAAAAAAATATAATTTTAATTAACTAAATTTAGCCATCACTTAAAAGCTAAATTTACCGACAAGCTAATCTCAAAAGGTAGCTGAAAATGCTAAATCAAAAAATTACTGGCATTGTTTGCACTCTAGCAATAGCAGCTTCAACATCAGGAGGTTTAATTGCTCCCATTAAGTCATATGCATCAGAGGGACAAAAAATTGCACAATTAGGAAAAAGAGGCAAAGGAATAGGCTATATATTAGGAGTTATTGGTACAGCAGGCACGATAGTTGATATAGCTGTTCATTGTTATCAAGGTGGCAGAGCAGGGTGGAGTCCTACCAGTCGTGAAGCTGCAAGTCAAATCGCAGATATTGGAGCCGTTAATTACCTAGCCCATAGAACTTGTCGAGGAGGAGCCCGGGCAGCTAAAAGTGCTTGCAGAGGACTAGGAAGATGCAGAAGCTCAAAATCATACAAAATCGCTAGCTCAAAATCATACAAGATAGCTGCATGCCCTCGCTGTCCTGTAAAAGTTATGTATATAAGACGTATATACTAACTCAACAAAATAGCAAAAGAGAGTCATAACTTAGATAACTTGTAATTACAAGTTATTAATAAAAATTCAGAAACTCCAACAAAATCAAGAAGTCATAGCCATTTCACTATTTCTACACAAAATTATTTTTATTAATCAGTAAATAGAATTAAAATTACAATAAAAACAAGAATATTAAATTATTTTTTTCTAAGTTTTTAACAAAATACTATACTTGCTCGCCACATCCTCCCTCAACCCCAGCATACTTAATTTCTGAGCGGTTTGGTATGTCTATCTATACCTCATCACCTCATCACCCCATTACCTCATCACCTCATCACCCCATCACCCCACCAGCCATACCAGTGACGAACAGCTAACCAGGTGGCGGAAAGTAAACCTGCAAGACTGAGGGTAAGACCAGTGAAGGGTATTAGCAATCCAAAAATGGGAATCACTGCCCCAGCAATGGTACATATAATCGCTGCTAAGGAAGCACGACGATGGGAACCTAAACCCCATGTCAAACTGAGTAATATCAATGCAATTAAACTCCAAGCTACTGGGGGGGCTATCCAACGACTGAGATAGGTTAAAGCTAATAAACAAGCAAAAAAGATACCACCAGCAATTGCGACATTTTTTAAGTGCATTGGTAGTGATAAATATAACAATAATATCCACCACAGAAATAAACCCGGTGCTAGTAACAATAGATGGGGGATAATACCAGTGTGCTGAATTGGTTCCGTATCAGTAAAGACTCCTAATGGGTTTCTCACGGAAACATTGTCTTCAAAAATCCAGGTAAATTGGGTAATTTTACCATCATTTTGAATTTGGTTTGGTACAATACCACTAGCAAAGTTAGCTCCCTGAAAATTTGCGATCGCATCTAGACGAAAGTTAGATAATAATTGTCCGCCAGCCTTATAAATCCAACGGGGTCCCCCCTGGGCTTGATAGGTAACTCGGAAGTTTGCTTCTTCTCCTGGTTCTAGGCGGAAGGGAAAACCATAATCTCCCGGATTTCTTTGTAATAATTTACTCTTGCCACGCTCTACTTGATAGCTAGCTAGTAGAGAATAACCTTGGGGCGGTGGTGCTTCAAAGAAAAATTGACTTATATTTTGGAGTTGGTTGACTACTTTGTAATTAGCGTTGTAATCTATCTGATATACTGTGCTACGACCACGAACATCTACAGTTTGGTCTATTTTCACCTGAATTTGCGAGCCGGCTAAATTTAGAAATCGACTCACTGTTTGTGTATCATTAACCTTAACTATTTTATCTTTGACGCGGGTAGTATAACTATAAGGCTGCTGCACGGTATAGCGTATTTGGGGTGCAATTTGTTCTAGCCTTTCACCAGCTACACTCTCAGCAACTTTGGCTATTTTTGCCTGTTCCCAATGGTGATAACGATTACCTAAAGTTGAACATAAAAAAAATCCCCCAATCAGGATAATTAATAGCAGGGTTATATGTGGCAATCCCCGCAACCATTGGGAGTAATTTTGTAACCAGTCATTAATAACGAGATTTTGTGTTGTTTGATGGCGACGGAGAGAAAAATTGACCAAAGCCATCACAATTCCCAACATTAATACCAAAATTACTAATATTAGTGAAGCTTTTATGACTTGATTCCCAAATTCCATTAACTCTACAGGGTGGGTAATATCGGGTAATCCGGGAATGCCTTGGGTATTTTCATTCATGGCTATATTTCAGCAGCATTTACAAATTTGGTTGTCAAAATTCAGATTTCAAGTCCGGATGTATATCGACATATAGTTATCAATCGATGCACATCTGGAGTGGCAATGGGAGTAATTATTGTGGGAATACAATAGTAATATAGGAATCTGGTTTGATTTATGAATTGTTTTACAAGGAAGAGAACTCTTAACAACAAGAGTGCTGAGTTCTTCTCAAAAATCAAATAGTCATCCTATGGTAGCAAGAGTGAGAATTCAAGTCCGGATATATATCGATATATGGTTATCAATCGATGCACATCCGGAGTGGTAATGGAGGTAATTATGGTGGGAATACAATAGTAATATAGAAATCTGGTTTGATTTATGAATTGTTTTATAAGGAAGAGAACTCTTAACAACAAGAGTGCTGAGTTCTTCTCAAAAATCAAATAGTCATCCTATGGTAGTAAGAGTGAGAATTCAAGTCCGGATGTATATCGACATATAGTCATTAATCGATGCACATCCGGAGTGGTGATGAGAGTAATTGTTGTGGGAGTACAACAGTAATATAGGAATCTGGTTTGATTTATGAATTGTTTTGTAGGAAAGGAAACTCGGCGTTGCTGATTAAGGGGATGATTTTTATCTCACGCATTAGACGCGGAGCGGCTTCCCGTAGGGTAGGCGCGAAGGAGCGATGTTTATTTTTGGTGAAAAATCTAAATTCATCCCGCATTTATGCAACTCCGCAAACTCTTAACAGCAAGAGTGCTGAGTTCTTCTCAAACATCAAATGGCAATCCTATGGTAGTGAGAGTGAGATTTCAAGTCCGGATGTATATCGACATATAGTTATCAATCGATGCACATCTGGAGTGGCAATGGGAGTAATTATTGTGGGAATACAATAGTAATATAGGAATCTGGTTTGATTTGTGAATTGTTTTATAAGGAAGAGAACTCTTAACAACAAGAGTGCTGAGTTCTTCTCAAACATCAAATGGTCATCCTATGGTAGTAAGAGTGAGAATTCAAGTCCGGATGTATATCGACATATAGTCATTAATCGATGCACATCTGGAGTGGCAATGGGAGTAATTATTGTGGGAATACAATAGTAATATAGGATGGTTTGATTTGTTAATTGTCTTATAAGGAAGAGAACTCTAACAGAAGTACTAGACTGACACGCCTAAAAATGTAGGTTGGGTTGAGCGATAGGGAAACCCAACAAAGCTTTACTGGTGTTGGGTTTCATTCTTCAACCCAACCTACACCTATTGCACTATTTTAGCTGTGTCAATCCAGTACGCTGAGTTCTTCTCAAAAATCAAATAGTTATCCTATGGTAGTAAGAGTGATAATTCAAGTCCGGATATATATCGATATATAGTTATTAATCGATGCACATTCGGAGTGGCAATGGGAGTAATTATACTCTCAACTGATTAATGATTGTAGAGTGGGTTGAATGAAGTGAAACCCAACAGCAAGTAGGTTTTGGATTACTTTGTTCAAAGCCCTAGTCTGTGGCAAGCTGCTCCGCGTCTACGTACCTCAAACTGACGAAAAGTTAAGCTATTAGCTGATGTGCAACTTTATCTTAAGTTTCCCTTACAAAAGAGGGTGAGGGATGATAAACAGGCTTATTTACTCAAGTTAAGATCCCCCAACCCCCTTAAAAAAGGGACTTGGAAAAAAGTTGCACACGGCGTTTAGTATTTGATTTTTCAATGCATATCATCGTATTTGTGGGTTTGTTGTACCCTTCTCACCTCTTTGCGAGGAGGTAAAAACTCAGCTCGACGCACGGGAGCCAAAGGTTGATTGGGATTAGGATAAGGATGTAGTACTTGTACTGTACGTGTATTACGTTCCTTGGGAGAGAATAAGGCTAAAACACCCGCGACTACGATTCCACCACCAATTGCTAAACTCATTCCTCCCACTGCCCAAATTATTGGTGAAGATAATAGAGCATTTTCCGTAGCATTTACTTCCGCTGGTGTGGGGACCCGTTGATTATTGTTCTGATTGCTTAATTGCAACTGTTGCATTTGGAACTGCATCTGTTGGTTTTGAGCTTTCAGTTGATTGTTTTCCTGTTGTGACCTTTCGTAAAGAAATTTAAATTTTTCTAGCTCTGCTATTTTTTGACTAGTTTTGGGATCTACAGGTAACGGGACATTAGGATTTGGTTGTGGATAAGGATATGTTCCTGCCTGTGGCACCATAGGAGTAACTACAGGTGCTTGTATTGGCGGAGATACGGTAAAATTTGGTTGCACGGGAGTATTGCCGCCTGCCCCCTTGAGCAACAAGAGTGCCGCCAGTCCTGCTACGGCTACTCCACCGACAAATGCCATACTTTCACTCATCGTCCCTTGCCTCTAGACTGTAACATCACTACAGTTAATAATTTATACTCTCTCACACTCATAAAGTTATACCTTAGCGCCCTTTACATAATACCCAAAATATAAATCTTGGTATTGACTAGTTGTTAAACCACTGGTATGTGCTTTATATATTCAAAACGATCTCCGTTAAATTGTCTACTGAGTCAGGTGAAAAAAAACCTAGCTGTTACACTTTTTTAATTTACCGGCTCCAGTTTGATGAGAATTAGTAATTAATTTTACTTAAGATTGTGACAATGATTTCTTGATATTTTGGCAAAAACTAGCGATCGCACTTAATCCTTGTTCTGGTGTACCCTCTGCTAATCGTTTGACTATAGCACTGCCAATAATAACTGCATCAGCTCCCCAAGTTCGTACTTGTTGTGCTTGTTCTGGTTGGGAAATACCAAAGCCTACACCAATGGGTTTATCAGTGACACCACGAATTTGAGGAATTAAATCTGATACCCGTGATTCCATTTGCGATCGCATACCTGTCACCCCAGTCACGCTAACTAAGTAAATAAAACCTTGGGAAGCGCGAGCAATGGCTTCCATACGTTCGGTGGAACTGGTAGGGGCAATGAGTAAAATAACTTCAATGCCAATTTTGCTGGCTGGTTCCAGTAAATTATCAGCTTCTTCTAGGGGTAAATCGGGTACTACCAAACCAGCTACACCAATATCCGCTATTTGCTGGAGGAATTGCTCAATTCCCCGGTTTAAAATGGGGTTGTAATAGGTAAAGAGGATAATTGGTGCCTTGAGGCTGGGAATTACTGGCTTGAGCATATCCAGCACCTTATCCAGGGTTGTACCCCTTTGTAAAGCACGGGTAGCAGCAGCTTGAATTACTGGTCCATCTGCGAGAGGATCGGAGTAGGGTACACCTAATTCAATCATATCCGCACCGTTGCGATCGAGAATTTGTAGTGCAGATGCAGTAGTTTCTAAATCAGGATCGCCTGCGGTGATAAAAGGAATCAGAGCACATTGTTGATTTTGGGTCAGCTTTGCAAAACAATCGTCAATCACAGCCATTTCAGTTATCAGTCAAACAATTTTAGATTTTAGATTTTAGATTTTAGATTACCCTGCGGGTAGACAACAGTTCTAAAGTCAGGGGCTTGTCAAGCAATTTTAGATTTTAGGATTTCACATCATGTGCGGATGAATATTTCTTTACTCACCTGGTTTAGCTTCTGCTTATTCACCTCACCCGCCTAGGTTACCCTCTCCTTATTAAGGAGAGGGTAAGAGAGGGTTGGAGTGAGTCAAACAGGAATTACAGGGCGTGTCATTTGGATGAAATACAGTTTCGTGGCATGAGATTCTAGCTTATCTTCAATATCAGGAATCAACTTTGTGTTCTACTCAACCAAAAAACGCTATACAAGTAATTCGATTTTCAGGTAAATAGACCACACCGTAGGGGTTTAGCATTGCTAAACCCCTACATGAAGATGTGGTTCAAATAGATGAAAACTGCTGTAAGCGAACATGATATAAGATGAGATAAAATACAACACCTGACCCTGTCAAGAGTGGGCATCCCTCTCCTTAATAAAGAAAGGAAAGATTTTTACCTAGTCAAAAGCAGCGAACATGATATGAGATGAGGTAAAATATAAGACATGAACCTGTCAAGAGTAGGTATCCCTCTCCTTAATAAGGAGAGGGAAAGATTTTTACCCAGTAAAAAGCGAGGGTGAGGTTAAATTTTGTATTTTGAGTCTTCAAGCCAAAATCCACAATTGAAAATCTAAAACTTGTCAGTTCCGTTCTTGTTCTATTTCTGCTTGAACGCGCTCTAATTCCTCAGGAGAAAGCTCATCTAAGCGTTTTTGGAAATAAGCTTGTTCGTACTCATCTCGTTGTTGATGGTAGGACATTTTATTACCCACGGCACGAAATACATAGGTAAATAACCAACCTATTAATCCGCACACAAGCAATGCTTGGCTCCAGATTCCAGCATTCTGGCTATCTAAACCAACTAGCTGCAATACAAGATATGCCAAGCCGCCCGCAACAAAAACGCCGAAAACAATTCCAATAGCGTCAATACGTCGCATGAGAATAATGACCTACCAATTTTAATTAAACTTCAATTTGTCGTCGTTGGGGTCGCAGATTGACAAACGGCGACAGGAGCAATAAACCGGGGAAGAAGAAAAATACTAAAAAGTACATAAATCCCCGTTCAATGGAGCTTACTACATACCACCGCAGTTTGAGGTAAAACAACACAGCTACGGGTAGTACCAGTAGATAAGCTCCAGCCAACATTAAATAGAGTAATGCTACAACCATACTTTTGTCTCTCAATCCACAAGACCAACGGGCATATCTTGTTCCTATCATAGGCTGATGCACCCAGTTAGGGAAGAGGGGAAGAGTTCGGTGTTAGGTGTTCGGTGTTCGGAGTTGGGAGGGAAGGAGTGATGGAGGGAAGGAGGGAAGGAGTGATGGAGGGAAGGAGTGATGGAGGGAAGGAACAATTATTTCATCTTCCTCTGCTCCCCATCTCCCTATCTCCCCATCTCCCCATCTCCCTATCTCCCCATCTCCCCATCTCCCCATCTCCCCATCTCCCCATCTCCCCATCTCCCCATCTCCCCATCTCCCACACTTGCCACGCTTCCTATTTAGTTAATCTTCACAAGTTCCCCATTTTCTTGGTTCAAAATTAGAAGTAGGGTTGAAGGTGGAGGATATACGGAGTTATGGATACTGGGAAAAAAATAGTTGGGATTGTTGGTAGTTATCGTAAAAATGGATTTATTGATACTGCGATCGCGCACATTTTAGCATCAGCTGAGAGTCAAGGGGCAAAAACACAAAAAATTTATCTCCAAGACAAACATATTGAATTTTGTACCAATTGTCGTTCCTGTTTGCAAGAACCAGGTAAACAAAGGGGTAAATGTATTCTGGAAGATGACATGGAGAGCGTTTTACAAGAAATTGAAAGTGCTGATTCTCTTGTAATTGGCGCGCCCGTGAATTTTGGCAATGTCAATGCACTCACCCGCAAATTTTTAGAACGCTGTGTCTGTTATGGATATTGGCCTTGGGATATGCCTAAACCTACAATGAGAGATACTACCATCAGAAAAAAAGCAGTTCTCGTCTTATCCAGTGCAGCACCGGCTTGGATGACTAGGTGGTTAACAGGAGCATTGGGTGCATTGAAAGATTTAGCAAAGATGCTGGGTACAAAACCCATTGGTGTACTGTGGATTGGCTTGGTTAACCCCAAAGAAGTAGAACTGTCTGACAAGCTTAAACAGCAAGCGAAGCAATTAGGACAAAAATTAGCAGCTGCGTAACCAATTGCTATCATAGAAAACCAAATAATCGGTAAAATATGAATAATAGCAAGCATCTATAAACTCAGTCATGGATATTAATTTAGAAGGAAGAGTAAATAATATTTCTCTGCATCCAAGTAAAGCTTTATCACCTTTATTTGAAGCAATTAGCAATTCCATCCATGCAATTGAAGATAGAAATATCAATAATGGATATATTGATATTCAAATCAAAAGAGAAGTCAATCAAACAGGTCTTATTGACGATGGTAATTTTTCTCCAATAGATAGTTTTATTATCATAGACAATGGAGTAGGATTTGATTCCAATAATTTAAAATCTTTTTATACTTCTGATAGTTTATACAAAAAGTCAAGAGGTTCAAAAGGAATAGGAAGACTATTATGGCTCAAGGCTTTTACAGATGTATTTATTGAAAGCATATATGAAAATGAAGGCGGCTTACACAAACGTAATTTAGAATTCAATTTTCAGAATAATGGAGTAAAGCAAATTTCTGATATTCGTTTATATGACGAAGATATAGATATTTATACAAAAATTGAATTTAAAAATTTCTTATCCCCTTACAGAGGACAATGCCCTCAGAAAATTGAAACTATTGGTAAGAAAATAATAGAACATTATATATCTTATTTTGTACTAGAAAAAGTTCCAAAAATTAGATTGGTTGATGGTAAAGATGAGTTCGATATAAATAATTATTTTGATGATAATTTAGAACCTTTTACTGATGAAAATGTAGTAAAAATAAAAGGTCATGATTTTCATATAAAATCAATTAAATACTATGATTATTCTGATTCAAACCACAAGCTTTATTACTGTGCAAACAATCGCACAGTATTTTTTAAACAACTACACAATTTTATCCCAGATTTAGTAGGTAGTCAAAAGATAGAAGATAGTGATAGCAGTAAAAAATTTACTTATTTGGCATTTGTCCGTAGTACTTTTTTTGATGAAAATGTGAATCAAGGAAGGACTGGCTTTAATAATATTATTGATAAACATGAGGGTTTTACAGAACAACTTGGATTGCTTACTAATAAAGAGATTGAAGAAAGTTTGGTAGATTCAGTTTATAACAATCTCCATCCTTTTTTAGAAAATATTAAAGAGGCAAAAGAGAAGGAGATACAAGACTATATCATGAGAAATGCACTAGAGTATCGTCCTTTACTTAAATATGCTAGAAAGCAATTAGATTCCATCAAGCCAGGTTTATCTCATAAAAAACTAGATTTAGAATTACATAAAATTAAATCTGAACTGGAACTATCCCTCAAGAAACAAGGTCAAGAAATACTAAACACTCCTTTAGAAAATTTTGATAAATATCCAGAATATCGTCAACAATATCATAGCTTTCTAGAGAAGTATAACGATCTGGGAATAAATAAACTAGCTGAGTATGTTGTTCATCGAAAAATTATCATCGAATTATTCAGTAAAAATCTTGAAAGAGATGATCGAGATAGATATTCTTTGGAGAGTGATATTCATGAAATAGTTTTTCCGATGAGAGCTACTTCTGATGAAATTAATTCTTTTGAAAAACAAAATTTATGGCTTATAGATGAAAGATTATCTTATCATCACTATTTGGCTTCAGATAAACCTTTAGGTCAATTACCAAACTTTACAGATAATAGTTCAAGTAGACCCGATATTCTTATTTTTAATAACCCTATTGTTTTTGTTGAAGATGAACGTCCTCCTTATTCTTCAGTGACAATAGTTGAATTTAAAAGACCTATGAGAAAGAACTATGATGATAATCAGGAAAATCCGATATCACAAGTCGCTTCTTATATTAGTCAAATTAGAGAAAATACATACACGGATAAAAATGGGAAACTGATTCGTGTTCGCGAAACTACACCTTTTTATGTTTTTGTGATTTGCGATTTAACAAAAAAAATTAGATACATATTAGAAGATGTAGTTGGATATACTAAGATGCCTGATGATGATGGATACTTCAATTTTAATAGAAATAGTAATGCTTATATTGAAGTTTTGTCTTTTGATAAAGTTGTTAGAGATGCAAAACTGCGTAACAGTATTCTTTTTAAAAAACTTGGTATCTAGCTAACTCTCTTTTTTGCAAATGCTAAACTTCATCTCTATATTTCTGCTCTAATTCTTGATATTGGAGAATACCAATCAATTCCTTAAACTCCTCAAAATTCACCATATTGTCAAAATTAGCCGTGGTTCCCTGCTCCTTCAAACTTTGGAAACAAGCTGCCATTACCTGAGTCACTGCCAGTAAAGCGGAAACGGCGAAAAATACAATCTTAAAACCCATCTGTTGCAACTCGGATGCAGAAAGTTGGGGAGTTTTCCCACCCTCAATCATATTAGCTACTAATGGTACATCAGGAAAAGCCTTTGCGATCGCTTCTAATTCTGCAACAGATTGGGGTGCTTCTACAAATAGTACATCTGCACCAGCTTCAATATAAGCACGTCCCCGGCGTATCGCCTCATCTAAACCGAGGTTGGCTCTAGCATCGGTGCGGGCAATAATTACTAAGCCACTATCACCACGAGCATCTACTGCTGCCCGTATTTTGCCCATATGTTCTGTCATGGGTATAACCTGCTTGCCCTCAAAATGCCCGCATTTTTTCGGCCATTCCTGATCCTCTAAAATTATCCCCGCAATTCCCATCTGTACGGCATCTTTCACAGTGCGGATCACATTTAAAGCATTACCATAACCTGTATCACAGTCAGCAATCAGGGGAATACTTACAGACTGAGCAATTCGCCCTACACTGTAAAGCATTTCCGTAGCTGTGAGAAGACCATAATCTGGTAAACCCAAGGTAGAAGCAGCAATTCCAAAACCACTGCTAGCTAGTGCTGAAAAACCAGCATTTTCTGCTATTTTTGCTCCCATACAATCGTAAATGCCGGGAATTATTATAATTTCCGGGCGATCGATTAATTTTCGGAGTTGTTGTCCAGAATGCATTTAATAATTTGTAATTCGTAATGATCTAACACGGTGGAAGCAGAAGAGTGTGGGTAGTGTCGGGAGTGTGGGGAGTGTGGGGAGTGTGGGTAGTGTCGGGAGTGTGGGGAGTGTGGGTAGTGTCGGGAGTGTGGGGAGTGTGGGAAGACAAGGGAGAAATATTATTTATTTATCTTATTCCCTCCTTCTCTCCTTCACTCCTTCCCTCCATCACTCCTTCCCTCCTTCCCTCCTTCACTCCATCACTCCTTCACTCCATCACTCCTTCCCTCCATCACTCCTTCCCTCCATCACTCCAACACCTTAGCAACTGTTTGCACATCCTTGTCACCCCGTCCAGAACAGTTAATGATAATCCGGGGACTACCTTCTAACTGGGGACAAAGGGTTTCCAAATAGGCAATAGCATGGGATGTTTCTAAGGCAGGTATAATTCCCTCTAACTGGGATAATCTCTGAAAAGCCTCTAATGCTTCGGCATCGGTAACGCTGTAATATTCAGCCCGCCCTAACTCTTTCAAATAGCTGTGTTCGGGACCCACCCCAGGATAATCTAAACCAGCACTAATGGAATGGGGTTCAATTACCTGTCCCTCTTCATCCTGCAACAAGTAACTCATGGCTCCATGCAATACACCAATCCGTCCTTTTGTCAAGGTAGCAGCGTGTTTTTCTGTATTTACCCCTTCCCCCCCAGCTTCTACACCAATCAATCGTACAGATGGTTCGCTGACAAATTCGTGAAATAGTCCCATGGCGTTGGAGCCACCACCAACACAAGCCATGAGGATATCTGGTAATCCACCCCATTTTTCCATCGCTTGGACACGGGTTTCCTGTCCAATTACCGCGTGGAAATCCCTGACAATCATGGGGTAGGGATGGGGACCAGCCACAGAACCAAGGATGTAGTGGGTTGATTCCACATTCGTTACCCAATCTCTAATAGCTTGGGAAGTGGCATCTTTGAGGGTTCCCGTACCAGCAGACACTGGGCGTACTTCTGCCCCCATGAGACGCATTCTAAACACATTTAATGCTTGGCGTTCCATATCATGAACGCCCATGTAGATGACGCATTCTAGACCAAATCTGGCACATACTGTCGCCGTTGCTACCCCATGTTGTCCAGCTCCGGTTTCGGCAATGATGCGCTGTTTGCCCATGCGTTTTGCCAGTAATACCTGACCGATGGCATTATTAATTTTATGGGCACCAGTGTGATTTAAGTCCTCACGCTTTAAGTAAATTTGTGGTCCGGTACCATCAGGATGGGCATAATGAGTAGTGAGGCGCTCGGCAAAATATAAAGGTGTAGCCCTTCCTACATAGTCCTTTAATAAATTTTGCAGTTCGGCTTGAAATTGAGAATCTTGGCGGTATTGCTGGTAAGCTGTTTCTAACTCAGCCAAAGCAGGCATGAGAGTTTCAGGTACATATTTACCACCAAAACGTCCAAAACGCCCTTGGGAATCAGGGTTTTGGGTATTTGTAGAAGCAGGTGAAAGGGGAGTTGTAGTCACGGATTAGTTAAAATAACAGCACAAGAATAATTTTAAAACTGACGGGAAGATTATAGGACAAATATAAAAATACCATTATTGCCCTTAGCTATGGCTAGTACAAGCAATTAGAAGTAAAGAGCTGTCAAGAAATTGCACTGTATCAGAACACCTGAATAAATATTTCTTCCTAACCCCTAACCCCTTCCCGGTGTAAGATTACCTTACCTATCTTCTCTCCTTCTTCCTTTGCGTCCTTTGCGTCTTTGCGGTTTATTAAATCAGTATTCTTTGGGCGTGAAGGGAGTGACCCCTAACTCCTAACTTATCCAATTATGGCTTCTGACAAACGCAAATCATCTGAAAATCGGGTTGTATACAGCGAATTTGGCAATCATGACTCTCCAGCAACAGAAAGGGCAACCCCTAATTTACCTCCAGAGAAACAAGATTTACGAGTGCAAGCCACCCGCGCTGGGCGTAAGGGGAAAACTGTAACTGTTATTACCGGGTTCCAAACCACACCAGAAACTTTACAGGGTTTATTAAAGCATTTGAAAACTCAATGTGGTACGGGGGGAACTTTGAAAGACAATACCATTGAGATTCAGGGAGAACACAAGCAAAAAATTCTGGATATTCTCAAGCAAAAAGGTTACAAAGCTAAAATTAGTGGCGGCTGAGGGAATTTTGGGTTTTGAAAAACAGATAATCCGTTGTTGATTTTAGGGACTTCCAAGAAATAAAATAACCCACATTCCGCAGGTATCCTAAAAATGTTCGGTAATTTTAAAATCCATCTGTGGCAAGCCTTCGGTAATGTTATTCGGAACGTGCATTTGTGGCTAAAAGACCAGGTATCAATTGCCTATCCTGGGCTTATTGATATTATTGTCAACTAATCAGATGGCGATCGCAAACTACCACAGAAATCTAAGTTTAGGTATAATTCAATTTTCATCCAAAGTTTTAGTCTGGTTGAGACTTAGGCGCAGTGGCGATTGTATCCCTGGGATCTGGGTAAGATTATTTATTCTATAATCCTTATGAAATAAGGATTATAGCGTTATTTTAAAGAACTTGGCAGGCAAAGTAAACTGCTTGTACCCCATCAGCAGGTAGATATTTTCCACACTCTTGAGTCAAAATCTTCCAGGAACGCTCTTCTTCTAGACGTTTTATCATGGCAGTAATTGTTGAATCAGGCTTGTCATACACAGATTTGCGAACGCTAAATACAACAAATCCTCCTGGTCGAGTAACTCTTACAAATTCAGGCATTGCAGACTCAGGCATTGCTGCATGACTAAATCCTCCAGCACACAGTACTGCATCAAATTCATCTGGCTGCAAAATTTCATTTGTTTCTGGGAAGCAAGCATGATGAAGTGCCTCATAAATTCCTCGCTTCTCTGCTTGCGCTAACATTTTTGAGGATAGATCCACACCCACGAGGGAAACAGGATTGTAACCAAGATTGATGAGCTCAACTCCACCGATACCCGTACCAACCCCTGCATCCAAGATACGCAGATCCTTATGTTTTGGCACATGCCTACTAAAGAATAGGGTTGTATAGTGGCTACAGCCAGATGTACCGTCTCCAGCTAACTCCAAGACAAATTCATCGTAATTCTCCGCATGCTTATCATATGCTCTCTCTAGCCTATCTGGATCGTAAGTGAGGCTATGCACATCTCTGTGAAATGAATATGACCATCTTGATTACAAGGAAGGCGCTTCCCATAGACTTGAGGGTAAATGCTTAGTCCGTTGCCGACCCTAACAGAACTCATGGCAATCCAAACATTTATGGCATTAGTCGGCGTGTCGTACCAACTATCGTGATGGGGGGAAAAAGGTGTAATTTTCCCTCGCCAGTTAAAGCCGTTAAGTTCTTTTTTCTTCTATAGAGTTAAGCTTTTCTGTTGTTCTCTCGCCACATCGTAAGGAATATGGAACCTCACGTTGGGATAATCTTCAAAATAGAACGGTTTCTCAAATTGAAAAATACTCCGCACGATTGCTTTGGAAAAGTCAGGATCTAGGGAGCACACAACTTCATAGGTTCGGTTAACCACAACACTGAGTTCGTCCCAGCTCAGCGTTTGATGTATAGCTTCAAAGCCCTGTTCTATAACTCGTGCTGCTTTCTCCTCGCCTACAGCGCGGCGAATTCCTTCTAGATTCGCTTTTTGCAAGCGATCGAAATAGCCTATTGCTTGAAGGCAACCCTGTACAATGATGATTTCCCCTTGCATAACGCGAGCGGCAACTTCGTGCAAGGGTACTGCTTTTGTTTGTTTTAAACTGACGCTGCGAGCCTTAGAATTTAGGTTAGACACCATTCAATTCCTTGTTTTTTACTGCTTACTTTTGTTTTGGGGAGAACGAGTATGGTTTGTGGTGTAATCGAGAACTTTCATTCCTGGTAAACAGCGAGGAGCAATCCTGCCGTTATGCCTATATGACATCTGCAACTTCAAACATTACTTTATGACTCAAAGAAGTAAGGAATATCTGCGGTTTCGAGCAAATCATCTGTTTCGCTAGCATAGATAGACTCAATCTCGGAATCTTGGCTTGTTTCTTCATCAGAACAAATAGCCAAAAAATAAATAGGAGAGGGTAATGTAAAAACTCGTTGATTCAAGCTTTCTTCTCCACACGTATAAGCTCGCAGCTTAGTCGTATCGCTTTTTTCTAAGGGAAAAATAAATGAGCCAATCGCCATTTTTTATCTTTCATCTGTAAATTTCTTAGCCATTGTCTTTTACCTGCAATTTTAAGATATGAGCATAGAAAAAAAGCCTATCACAACTTTTTACGGCTTGCGGCTGTCTTGGGCGGGACAAGTATAGTTCTTGGCGCAATCAGGAACATCCATTCCCAGCAACAAGTCAGACAGCAACAAGTCAGGAGCATCAGTAGGATCTTCTGCGACTAAATTCAATTCCTTGTGTATTACTGCTTGCTTTTGTTTTGAGGAGAACGAGTATAGTTTTTGGCGCAATCAGGAACTTTCATCCCTGGCAACAAGCGAGGGTCGTCAATAGGGGGATCGGCGACAAGGCGCAGGGGAATTTCACCAGCCCAAACGGGAAAGTCATAGTCTGCCTCGTCGTCAACTGGTGCCCCCGTGCGAGTTTTAGCAGAAACTTCCGCTAAAGGTAAGCATAGAGCTAATGTTTGATTGAGTTCTGATGAATTGGGCTTGCGCGTATGTTGCCACCGCCCGGGAACAATATGTTCGGAAATCGCCTGCAATGCTTCTTGCTTTCCCTCTGTACCTTCTACCACATAAGCTCGACCGATAATGACTACCGAGCGATAGTTCATGGAGTGATGAAAAGCAGAGCGAGCCAGAACCAAACCGTCGAGCAAGGTGACAGTTACGCATATGTTAATGTCACCTTGGAGTGAGCGGATAAGACGACTGCCTGGAGAGCCATGGATATAAAGTTTGTCCCCTACTCGTCCGTAGGTAGTTGGGATGACATAGGCTTGACCTTCAACGGCAAAGCCAATATGACAAACTAGTCCTTCATCTAAAACCTGATAGACAAATTGGCGATCGTAGGTTCCTCGTTCGGGGATGCGCTTAATTGTGGTTCGTGAAGTTGGCGTAAACTCATCCATGAATTTTAACTCCTTTGTTCAACTAAGTAGTAGGACATAAATAATGCGAAACACAGGGTTGCTTCCTCAATTCTCCCAGAACAATCAAGTATGATTCTTTCCTCTGCTCCTCTTGTTGTTCGAGCTAGGGCAAATAACCAAATAATTACCCCAAACAACTGACTTAATTTTCTCCCCACCTGTCTGCTGCCACGACTTCATAAGCCATGTTTACTAAGGTCACTAAATCGAAGACAGGCAAACCAACGGCTCTGCGGATCTCAGCAGCAAAGGGAGGCATGTCTCCACATTCGAGGACTATCGCACCTACTTCGGGATATTTTGCTAGTAATGTCTTAGCTGCTTCTACAACTTCTGTGCCAAATCGCTCTGGTTCCAAAGTTGCATCGGGATTGCAAAAAATTTTCGACCATTCACTGTTTCCTTCCAACCCGATCTTGCATACCCCTATATCTTTGGTGACTCCCGAGTTTTGAAAGTGCTTTTCTGTTAACTTTTCGCTATAAAAAGTAATCACCCCAACCTTTTGGTCTGCTTTGAGCATTTGATGCACCATCGGAATCATAACTAAGGTAGAAGCAAAAATGGGAATATCAACAGCATTAGCCAGTTCCCTCTGGAAAATAGAACTGAAACCGCAAGCTGTAGCGATCGCCTTTACTCCCGAACGTTCCAGTTCTTGCGCTGCTTCCACCAACGCATCCAGAGCTTGGCGATCTGGATTGGCTACCAAAGTTGAGTAATAGACTCCTTTTACCCGCTTGTATAACACTGGAAATTTAAAGGTTTGCGGATGGGCAATATTCCCGAGGATGCTTTCAAGTTGGGGAAAAGATTCCTCATGTCCGGCTTCTAATCCCAAAATACCAATGGTCGGTGTAACTTTCGTGTTTTCTTGTCTATTGCTCATCTATAATTGCTCGTTTTTTCCCACAGTGCCAACAATGTTGACTGTATTCCATTAACAGCTCTTCTAATTACGATCTGTTAATGGAGTCTCTTATAGAACAGCTCTACAGTTATCCAAATTACTACATCCTAGACCCCTACAGCAAGAAGTTTGCTGAACCCCATTTCCTCAAAATAAGTTACCTTGTCTATCTTTGTTCATTACCCTTTTTGTTAGAGTTAGAGGTGTCAGGATAAATTACCTGAGAACTTTTAGTTGCCTCTATGTTGCTTTTTAGCAGCAAAATTATGTTTAAGAGTATTAAAATCGAAAATTTTCGTTGTTTTCAGTCCTTTGAGCTGCAACAGCTTGGTAGAGTTAATCTGCTAGTTGGTAAAAATAATAGTGGCAAAACATCAATATTAGAGGCTATTCAAATTTTATCCTCGCAGAATAATCTTCAGCCACTAGCAGATATAATGATTAACCGAGGCGAATATATTTGGGATGATAATGGTAGAGGAAAGCGTGAACTTGATATTCGTCATCTTTTTTATGGTCATGAAATTGAAGGTGATAGTAAATTTTATATATCAGGAATTAATAATGAAATTGAAGAAAATATGCTTATCTCCATAGAGAAAAATCCTTCTTTTGACCGTCAGAATCATTCTGATGAAGAATTACAGCAAAAATTCCATACTTCTGGTCATGAAATTGAAAAAAATAAATTTTTTTTACGTTTCAATTGGACTTGTAAAAAAAGCAAGAAACTTTAATGTCACCATTATCAATTATTAATAATGGGTTAGCTTTGGACTATGCTCTAACTCGGATTGATAACGGTAGCACACACCCAAGAATACAATTCGTCACATCATCTTCTTTAACAACAGAGAAAATGATTGAATTGTTCGAGCAGGTAGTACTAAAGCCAGAAGAAACACTTGTAGAAGAAGCACTTCAGACAATTGAACCAAGAATTGAGCGAATTGCTCCAGTTGGTTATAAAAGATTTTGGTCTTCAGAATCAAGGACAGGTTTTTTAGTACGTCTCTCTGATAGCAATCAACGTGTGCCTATTGGTAGTATGGGGGATGGGATATGGCACATTTTGGGACTTGCACTTGCAATTGTATGTGCAAAAGATGGATTTCTATTTGTTGATGAAATTGACACCGGACTCCACTTTACAGCAATGTCTGATATGTGGAAGCTTGTCTGGGAAACAGCAAAAAAGCTGAATGTACAGGTTTTTGCAACTACACACAATAGTGACTGTTGGACTAGTTTAGCCACTATCGCTAGTGATTCAGAAGTTGCTGAAAATGAAATTACAATTCAACGTATCGAAAAAGGAAAACAAACTGCTGTTGCTTTTACAGAACAGGAAATTGTCATTGCTGCTGAACGAGGTATTGAGGTACGTTAGTAATGGCAAAGGGCTATAAACCAAAAAAGCTGATTGTAGAAGGCGAGCAAGATAAAAGAGTTATTCCCGAATTTATAGAAGCTAATGGTATTTCTTGGGGTAATAAAAAAGAGAAAGCTATTGTTTATATTGATTCCCATGGTAACGATCAATTTATTGATGCAGATGTAATCTCTACCGAATTAAAAGCTTCTGGATTAACTCATTTAGGGCTAATAGTAGATGCAGATGACAGCCCATCTGGCCGTTGGGAAAGTGTGAGAAATGCGTGTTTGAAAAGCATTCCTAATTTCCCCAAAAAATTACTAGAAACAGGACTGATTCACACTACAAATGGGATTAAGTTTGGTGTTTGGATTATGCCAGATAATCAAATGCGAGGGATGTTAGAAACTTTTCTAGCATACATGATTCCTGATACAAGCGAAACCCTTTGGCAATATGCTCAAGAAGTAGTTAAAGAAGCAAAAAGCAAAGGAGCAACTTTTAAAGAGGTTCATAGTGATAAAGCTAATATTTATACCTGGCTAGCATGGCAAGACGAACCCGGAAGACAATTACATCAAGCTATCAAAGAACGTTTTTAAACCCCCATCATCCTCAAGCACAGACATTTTTCAACTGGTTTAAAGACTTGTACGATTTATAGCAATGCTACCTGGGAACCATGCAAAAAGCGATCGCTCAATTTTGTTACATATCTTAAAGAATGTTGCCTAGAGAAATAAATGTTATCTTTGATAAGTAAGGAAAAATGATACTTTTGTCAGATTTATCGAGAAAACAATGGATTTAGTTCGGATTATCTGCGCTATTATTTTGCCCCCCTTGGGAGTCTTTCTACAAGTAGGTTTCGGCACAGAATTTTGGATTAATGTACTTTTGACTATTTTTGGCTTTTATATTCTGGGAATTGTCCACGCAGTTTGGGTAATTGCGAAAAAATAACCATCGCTTGTATTAGTAAAAAATCCCCCACTACACCCGCAAGGGTTACGCGCTGACGCGCACGCTACGCGAGGGCGGTGGGAGGATGTCAACCGCTGAGCGTCAGTCAAAAGTCACGCATTCACGCATTCAAAAGTACTACCCCATCGATGAATCGAAGGGCTAATGAAACTCAGAAAACATTTTTCCTCTCCACGGATAAATCCGGGGGCTTGATGAGAGTCTATTTTTTGGTCAAAAAGACTGAGTCCTGATATGGTCAAAGAATTGGAACGTCTACGTGAAGATGGTCATAGAACCGCTACAGATAAACGCCACTATCTAATCTCTTCAACATTAGACTCAATTCGTAATACCCAACTTTATCGTACCCTTCACCATGAAATAGGGCATTATGTTGATTAGACCTCTCCGAAAAAGAATGTAGAGACGTAGCATTGCTACGTCACCGAACAAGGGTTTTGGCACTCCGCATATTTAATTTCTAACAGACGTCTATTATCTAGTGAATGTCATCGAACCCAGTCAGAAAACAGATGATGAGCAGGAAAAAGACTGGTTGTCTCATCTTTACCACAGTAAAACCACTGATGATAAAGAAGCATTTGCACACAGATACGCAGATGAATTTCGCGCTCAACTATTAGCAGAAAAATATATCCCCTTTCCCAGATTATTTGATGAAGCCAAGATGATTCTAGAACACCTCAATCTAGAATGGTTTCATTGACCTATTAATTCATAATTATTAACACATATCTTGCACTTTCTCAATAAGGGTAAGGTGGGCAATGCCCACCCTACGAAAAATTAATGGTTTCAGACTCTAATTTTCTCAATAATCTTATGGTGCAAGATGTGAATTAATTCATAATTCATAATTAATGGTACAAGCCCCTAAATTTATAATGCAAAAGTTTGCTGAAAAAAAAGTGAAATAAATTTTATTTGGTGGGCATTGCTCAAATTGATCCACTAAAAAATAGCAACTTTCATAAGTTAATCAACTGAGCCATGTCCCTGGCTAGATGCTCAATTTATGAAATTGTTGATCAATCCATGTGGTAGGGAATTCACTCCTTATATTTCATATAGAAAAAAAGAATACTTTTTCCCTTGACCTTTTTTATTTAATGGTTATACTTTGATTTATTTTGTAACTTTACCCTCGGAATATAAAATGTTTAGCTGGAATGATTTTGTACAAGTTTTAGCCTCTACAAACATAGAATTTGAGCATCTGAAGGTAATTGAATTAGCTCAAGCTATCTTAGAATCAGGTTGGGGTACATCAAAACTATTCAAGTTACATGGTAATCCATTCGGAATGAAATATCGTCCGGAAATGAGCCAGATTGCTGAACCAGTTGAATATGATGCCAGTGATGGAAAAGGTATCTATTGCAAATTTGCTACATTGTCAGATGCAGTAAAAGGTTATTGGATTTTTATTGATAGACCAATCTATTCCGGCTGGCGTGATAATAGTGCAACACCTGAAGACTTCATTCGTTTCATTGCTTTTGCAGGTTATATTGGCGGTCCCTTTGACGGAACAGAAGCAGATAGAGAAAGGAAAGAAAAATACATCAACAAAGTTTTGAACCTGATTCCAGATGCCGAGGAACTCTTAGAAAACGCCGATTCTTCACCGATTGAAAAACCAATCTGGAAGAATAAAGGTGTGATGTTAGAAGTGGGACATGGTCCAAATCCAAACGGATGGGAACCAGGAGCAGTTGGAGTTGGTGGTATACGCGAGTATGACTTAAATTGGGTAGCTGCTCAAGCTGCTAAAAGTGTACTTGATGAAGTGGGAGTGCCATGTGTAATTACTGATTTTGGTGGGTTTAATGGTAATGGTCTTTACAATATAGGTAGAACCGCTGCTAATTATGATGTCTTTTGTTCCATCCACCATAACAGTGCTACTGTTAACGCTCAAGGAGCAGAAGTTCTCGTACATCGGACTAAAGCAGATACTGAAGATTTAGAGCTATCATCCCTTATGAGTGCAGAAATTGCTAACGAACTTGGTATTCGCGATCGCATTGCGAATGGTAGAGATCCTGGTTTAAATTTAGGTATCTTGAGTGGTGCTGAAGATACAAATGTCAGAGTTTCTGTACTAGCAGAATTGTACTTTATCCATGTGCCAGTTCCTGATACCACAGATTGGAGTACTCGTGGAGGAGAAGCTATTGCTAGAGCGATTCTGAAATGGCTTGATAAAACATCATCATCAAACAGGAATTGACTCCCGTGGAGGTGAGGGAAAGTAGTATTTTCAAGTCATTCAACCGTGTCCAGGTGAATGACTTCCTTATACCGTTTTTGTATGAAGATGCAATTTATATTGATTGTAGAGACGTTGCAGTGCAACGTCTCTACGAAATTTATTTGGTATTACTCCATTGATAAATTGAAGGGAAACAGTAAGGAAAAACTGACATTTCCTCACAAATTCCTCAAGTTGTTTTGCTATTTGTGAAGGTAGAGTCGAATATAGTCATTAAAAATGACTATTGATTCCCCAATGTAAACATGAGGGGGTGAACTAATGAATCAAATCCTGGTTACTGTTATGGATAGAACCAGAGCAAGGTTCCTGACTTTAGAATCGGCACAATTTCCCGAATATGAGTCTGGTCCAAATTTGATCGAACAAAAAAGTATATTGAATCCTATTCAGGAACTACAGGGCAAAGAACTGTGGGCAAATGTGAAAACTGGACGCAATCAAGGTTTAGGAAGTAAGGCTCATGCCTATGACGATCGCCGTGAAAGTCATGTGGTAGAGTTTGAACGCCGCTTTGCTCAAATGATCGCCAATGAAATTTTGCATATCACTCAAAGCCGGCATATTCAACAAGTATTGCTTGTAGCTGAACCACAGATTTTGGGTGTTGTTCGTCAAGAGGTGATTCCTGTACTACCAAAAAACCTACAAATCCAAGATTTAGCCAAGGATTTGTGTAACCATAAACCATTAGAGATTCACGAGCATCTAGCTAGTCATAATCTCTTGCCAACACGTCAAAGAATCTCCAGTTGAAAACTGTGTGATGTCATGGTGGCAATCTTCGTGTGTAGGACTTTTTCCTACACACAAGTGTGAGTTTTGGGAACAAAAAAACTATTACTTATTATTTATTACTTTCTGACAATACACTTGGGGTATGGGGTTTTAACCAGAAGTTGGTTGAGTAAAACACCAAACGTACCGAACAGATGTAGTCTGCTCAGTTTAACTGGGAAAACTGAATCGCTAGGGGTAAAATCCAGGATTCATATAATCTGGCAGACCAAAAGAAAGAAAACCAGTTCTGGTTGTTTGGAGAAATCCAACTAGGCAGGGCATTGTAGGCGTGGGAGAGTAGATGTAAGACGGGTTATCCTGCTGTCTACGCTCTTTTTCCCAGAATCCCACGAATATAATCCGTGGGAGTATGTCAATTATTAATTGCCTTGCCTCACACCACCAACCACAGGTTTGACTTCCGAACGGTCGGAAAATGGATCGGTTCCACCAGTCCAGTTAAAATCACTGATACGGAAACTAATCCCGCCTAATTCCAACACTGGATTATAGCGTAAGGTAATGCCATAGGTGCGGCGACTGTATTCTAAAAGGTAATCTGTACTACTGCGCTCCCCAGTATCTAAATTAATAATGGTTTGAAATCCTAAACGTAAGGGACCATAAATTTGTTGGTTAATGCCAACACTTAATACTGTGTTATCAACGGAGCGATCGAATAAAAAGGGTGACTCTCCAGTGTTCAAACCTTTAGAAAAACTAATATTAAAGCCGGTATAGTCAAAAAATGGTTTAGAAAAATTACCCAACTGCCCTTGTACGCCAATGGTTCCAATCAGAGTGCTTTGGTTATCACCACTGGTGTAATAACTAGTAGTACCAGTGATACCACCGAATGCAGTTAAAAAGGGAACAACGGGATTAGGGGTATATCGCAATCCTTCTTTAGCTGTTGCTGGTAATCCTTTTCCTCGCCACAATAAAAAACCACCATTTATAGCTGCACTACCTTGGAGACGAGCCAAGGAAACGCGATCATTACTGCGGATTGTATCTAGCAAGTCTTGGCGATCGCTATTGGCTGTAATATACTGTGCTCCGGCTTGGTAACTCAAATTAATTCCTTTAGCGATGGGAATTACCGGAGAAGTAAGAATACCACCGATGCTACTTTGGACTCTTTGAAAGCCCAAAGTGCCGTTAAAAAAGCGATCGCGATAGTTAAATTCTACGTTCAAGTTATGGGGATTTCGTAAATCGCCAAGCTGCTGACGCAAGCGGAGGTTTGCTCGCAAATTTTCATCTATTTCACCCAAGTCAAGACTGGTTAGAGAGCCAGAACCTTCTAACGCTGTTTGCGGTCCTAAAGTAGCGTTCAACCGGCTTTTTAAGCCAAATAGTGAGGGGATATTACTGGGACTGCTGACAGCTTCTTGTAGTAAAAACTGTGGGGTGACGCTCCAGCTAGATTTCTCGGTATTAAGGATTTGAAAGTTACGCTCCAAAAAGAAACCACCCCGTTCATCTCCATCAAAACCGAAGGAAAACAATGCAGGAGTTGTTCTTCTTTCCCGGCGATCTATGGTTTGGGAATCTCTGGGAATCGGTAAACTCAAACCTCGGTCAAATACTAAACGTTGCCCCCTGGTTTTAATCTTGTCTTCCAAGGGTGATTTGCGAGTCAGGGTAACTGTATTTGCTTTTAATACTAGCTCTGGAGGCGAAAAGGGATCGTTAGTAAGTTTGACATCCCTCGCTTGCCAACCCTTGGGATAGAAATCAACCTTGGCGGCTTCAAATCGCAGTCGCCTGACTACACCCCCCTGTTTGGGCACAGGAAAGTTACTCACATTTCTCCTGCCACCGATGGTAATGTTAATGGCACCAGGACTACTGGCTTGTAGAGGTTGATTTGCTCTAACGCGATCGCTCACTGGTTCGGAAATACCGCCCGCCGTTACATCTGTGGGCAAAAAGGAAAAATCTCGGGCAGCACTAGGAATAAATATTTCTCCCCTACCCCCTTGGAGTTCGCCTCGATCTTGGATAAAGTTGTAGGTAAATTTATTCCCTCGCAAAATTTGATCGCCCCTGGCTAAAGCAACATTACCTTCCCCTACGGCAATCAAATTCTGCAAATTAACTTGTAAGCGATCGGCATCTATCACTGCTCCATCAAACCGCACCACTACTTTCCCCTCAGCGGTTATAACCTGCCGCTGTTCGTCATATTCCTGGCGATCGGCAATTACTTCTACAATTCGTCTTGGAGGCGGAGATGAATCCTGAGGCTTACTTTCTCCTTGGTTGGTATTTTCTGATGCAGGTGTAGGTGTTTGTTGATTTGTGGAGTCTGTTGCAGGTAATTGAGATTGTTGGCTGCGAGACTTAAATTCTATAGTCTTCGGTGTGGCTTTACCACCAGAATTAAAGTTAATTTGTATCGGTTTTTGTCTAACTGGAGGAGTTGTAGATTTTACAGCTGTATTGTTTAACTGGACTGACTTATCCTCCTGCTGTGAAGTTGTGGCAGGAGATAATTTTCCACTGGGTAAGGTCTTGACAGTGGTTGTTAAAGCTTCTTCTGTAAGTGTAAACTCTCCATTACCTACCTGGCTGTAAGTAGGTTCCATAGGATAACCTACAGATAATTGACCGCCCAAAAGCGCGGCACTATCCTTCCCTATCAAAGGAGAAAATTCTGCAGGAAATGTTTCTGGAGGACTGGGTGTTGATAAAGTTTTACCAACTAATAACCGTTCCCTAATCTTTTTGTTCGGGGAAGATGAGGATTGAGAATTATTTGTTTTCTTGGCAGTTTGAGACTTTTGCAGAGTATTCTCTACATTGGTTGAGGGAGATTTGCTTTCATGCCTTGCAGAGCTAGATTTTGTAACATTATTAACATCAGATTTGAGTTTTGTGGGTAAATTACTTAAAAGAGGAGGCACTGCGGGCGGCAGAACTGGATGAAGCATATTTCAGCACAATTGAGCGTGAGCATACAGCCAAACGAATAGCCGGAAGGTCGAATATATAATAATCCCTTCCGACATAGTTTTCTGCCTAGCCTGGGGCAAACCACCCAATAACTTTTGACAATCTTTTGACAATATGGTTATTAAGGGACGGGCATTTACAGAGTAAATGTTTAGCCTTTGGGCAGTAAAAAATAATCTGTATCGCGCTCTATTCTAAATCTTGACGACCAGGGTTACGAGAGGGGTCGCTAGACAAAAATCCAAAGACGAAGATACTGACAAAAAAGGCAACTACAATCGAAACTACGATTTTTAAAGTCAACATGGGAATGTCTCCAGTTGGGTATGAAAAGCTTTCCGTATCTGCAATACAGAAAAAAGATAACTTGTCCTATCTTACCGAAATCTCGTCCCCTTTTCGGAGAAAAATACTATACCCAGAATTGTTTGATTCGGTACAGTTCAAAAGTTAGTCACCTCCCCAATTGCCAACGAAGGACGTAGCAATGCAAATCTTTAAGAGATTTACATTGCTACTGGTGGACTTTGTACTAAATTCTGTAAATGCCCCAGGCTGGAAGCTAGTCAACTAATTTATTGTTCGTAAGACGAGAGTTAACAGTAAAGGTTTCCCCGCCCGGAGGGAAGGAGGGAAAGAGTGAAGGAGGGAAAGAGGGAAGGAGGGAAGGAGGGAAGGAGGGAAGGAGGAAAAATCCCAAATAATATACATTAGGTATTTCCACAACTGTAAACGCACAGCGTCTACACTCCATCACTCCATCACTCCATCACTCCATCACTCCATCACTCCATCACTCCATCACTCCATCACTCCATCACTCCATCACTCCATCACTCCATCACTCCCTCACTCCATC
>JASJCJ010000293.1 GCA_030066045.1 Calothrix sp. MO_167.B12 | reverse complement strand
GCATTTACCATCATTTACGGATACCAAAATACTAGCTTGGCTGCATCTGATGGTGGTTGGCAGGGAGAAATATTTCCCGGTGTAAACTCTAGTAGCATGACTACGGATATAAAATCCTTCACTGTAGATGTTCAACTGGAACAAGCGGGTATCAAGGATAATCAACTCAAATGTAATTTATATTGGAGTCGGGTAGATAGTTTTGGTAGTGAGTGGAAACAAACTACTACCACTGCAATGTCAGCAAAAGGTAAGCACAATTACCAAGCCACCATCTCACCCCCCATAGGTTTGTATGAATTTACCAGTAACTGCACCCATACCCCCACAAATAAGACCATTTGGCAAAGTGGAGGAAATGGTAAACTGACAGTAAAACCATTGTCTACCGAACCAAGCGATCGCCGCGCATTTTGGGTAAAAAAAGATATAATTGCCTGGAATAATTCTGGTGGAAATACTTACGAACTACACCACAGCCCTACTGGTAATCTCTCCGTTCCCCTCAAGAGTGGTGCTGGTATTCCCCTCACTTTTACCAAAACCCTCACCAACCAAACCTATGCCAAGTTTCCCCAACTCAATCGTTATGCTGGATGGCAAATTCCCACCAATAGCCTGTCCCAAATACCAGAAATTCTCCGGGGTGAAATTGCGATCGCAGCCTATGATAATAATGGCAAACTCCTTGATGCTACTGGCATACAAATTCAAGGGGTTCTAGATGATTTATATACCTACTCCGGAGAACTAGGAGTCATTTATGGTCAAGGCATACCCAGATTAAAACTATGGGCACCCACTGCTAAATCTGTTACTCTCCACCGTTTTGCTGATACTCAAGCCAACGCCCCAGCCATCAAAACTCCCATGAATTTAGACTCACAAACAGGGGTATGGAGTATTACCGGGGATGCTAGTTGGAATCAGCAATACTACTTGTATGAAGTCCAGGTATTTACCCCCACCACTGGCAAAATTACCACCAACCTCGTCACCGATCCTTATGCTGTTAATCTTTCCCAAAATAGCCAAAAAAGCCAAATTGTAGATATAAATAATGACGAAACTCTTAAACCCAAGGGCTGGGATCAACTAGTTAAACCAACCTTTACAACACCCGAAGATATATCTATTTACGAAGTACATATCCGCGATTTTAGCCGGGATGACCAAACCGTAGCAGCACCTCACCGGGGTAAGTATAAAGCCTTTACCTATGATGGCAAAAAAGGCAGACCAGGGCCATCCGATGGTATGGCCCATCTGCTGAATCTAGGTAATGCAGGATTAACCCACATTCACCTGATGCCAACTTTCGATCTCTCCACGATTAATGAAGACCCCAACCAGCAAAATGTTCCCGAGTATAAATATTTAAGTAGTTTTGCACCCAATTCTAGAAGACAACAGGATGTAATTGCTGCTACCCGTGCCCAAGATGCTTTTAACTGGGGTTACGATCCCTTTCACTATGGTGTGCCGGAAGGAAGTTATGCCACTGTACCCAACAATACTAGCCGTATCCGAGAATTTCGGGAGATGGTGCAGGCTCTGAATGAAAATGGTCTGCGGGTGGTAATGGATGTAGTTTACAATCACACTACCGTCAGTGGTCAACATCCCCAATCTGTACTGGATCAGATTGTCCCTGGTTATTACTACCGCTACAACCAAAATGGCGAATTGCAAAACACTAGTTGCTGTCCGGATACAGCCTCGGAATTTGCCATGATGTCAAAGTTGATGGTTGACACGCTCTTGACATGGGCAAAGGCTTATAAAGTAGATGGGTTTCGCTTCGATTTAATGAATCTGCATACCGTAGATAATATGATTGCGGTGCGGGATGCGGTGCAAGGATTAACCGTTGCTAAAGATGGGGTGGATGGTAATCAAATTTACTTGTATGGGGAAGGATGGGATTTTGGTTCCCTCAAAGCCAATGGATTCAAGCATGGGGAACAATTTAATATGGCGGGTACGGGTATTGGTACTTTCAACGATCGCATCCGCGATGCAGCGCACGGAGGATATTCCCAAGACTCTGTAGGTATCCGCCGTCAAGGGTTTATTAATGGTCAATCCTACGATTGGAATGGTTCTTTTTATGACCAGAGATCCCGCGATGATTTACTGGATTCAACGGATAGAATCCGTTTGGGTTTAGCTGGAAATTTGCGGGATTTTCAGTTTGTCAACCATAAAAACAAGCGGGTTAAAGGTAAGGATTTAAATGGTGCGGGGTATACTACAGATCCCCAGGAAGCGGTGAATTATATATCCAAACATGATAACGAAACCCTGTACGATTTAAATGTATTCAAAATGCCCTTAGCAACTATGGAAGAACGGGTAAAAGCGCAAAACATGGGCATTAGTATCATTGGTTTGAGTCAGGGTATACCTTTCTTCCACATGGGTAGTGATATGCTGCGTTCTAAATCCCTAGATCGCAACAGTTACGATTCCGGAGATTGGTTTAATCGAATTGATTTTACCTACAATAGCAACAATTTTGGTGTGGGTTTACCCCCAGCATGGGACAATCAATCTCGATGGCAGATTATGGATAAGTTGCTGGCTAACAAGGCGTTAAATCCTAGTAAGAGCGACATTCTTAAAAGTGTTAACCACTTCCAAGAAATCCTGCAAATTCGTCAAAGTTCCCAACTATTCCGGTTAGCAACCAACGCAGATATCCAAAAGCGGCTTCAGTTTCATAATACAGGTTCTCAGCAAAAAGATGGGTTGATTGTCATGTCCCTGAGCGATCGCTTAGAACCAGATTTAGACTCCAATTATGAGTATATTGTAGTATTATTCAACGCCAATAAAATCGCTCAAAGCTTTAGTTTTCCGGAATTAAAAGATGTTCCCATGCAGTTGCATCCCGTGCAAATTAAATCTAGCGATACTACTTTGAAGCAAGCAAGATTTGATAAAGATACTGGGGAATTTAATATTCCTCCACGTACTACTGCTGTTTTTTGTGGGAAATAAAATTCATATTAATTTAAGCTGTTAAGCATCTAAATTGTATGCATAAAGCGGGCAGGATGCCCGCACTACAATCACCTGAGCCTTTAATTGAACCTTTGAGCCAGTAAGGAATTAGAGGTATTACAAAATCTTGCTGGTGGTTTATCTAATCAGGAAATTTGCGATCGCTTGATTGTGAGTTTGGCTACTGTGAAATGGCATACCAGTAGGATATATGGCAAGTTGGGGGTAAAAAATCGCGGTCAAGCGGTGGTGAAAGCCAGGGAGTTGGGGATTTTGGAGTAGTATAATCTTCAAACTGCTGTAAACTTCCAATTGATTTTTATGTTCGTTTCCAAAAGTTTGTGGTTTACTAACTTTCTTTGGATTCAATAATTCCCTCTAGAGGATTGCGAGCAGCACGCTCTCGCTTGCTTACAAAGTACCATAACAAACTATAAATCATGAGCAAAATGAGCCAAACAAGCACTACAAACTGCCATGAGAGAAAGGTCAATAAAAATATGTTGGCAAAGTAAATTATTGCTAAAGGGACGACAAAAAATAGAATGCATACACCAAAGACTTCCATCAAAAATGTTTCCACCCAACAACTAACCATCATTCCACCCAACAACTAACCAGAAAAAGATAACTGGCACAGCTGATGCGACAATAAGGCCATTATTCCACGTCATCATGGATGGTGAATACAAAACAATAACAGCCATTATTACCAGAGAAACTATGGATATAAATGTGATTATACCAAGAAGAAGCACTACATAGTCCCAACCTCTCCGAAATTCATCTTCTACTCGTCGAAAAATATTGCTCCAGTCATTCCGAGAAGGATAAGAGTTCCATAACCGACGAAGTAACTTAAATCTTAGATTTGGTTCCAGGCTGTCAAAAAGATGTCGCCAAAGTGGACTAACCTCTGCTGATTCCAAAAATTTTTCGATGAACTGTAGCTTCTTCTCGGTAGATTCAGGAATTGGGCTTTGTTCTGAAAATTTGTCAAATACTTTCTCCATATCTTTTACCTCAACTTCTACCTCAACTTCTACCTCCGATTCCTTACCCAAAATATTAGATACCACTTGTGCAAGAGGTTGTAGGAGTTGTTCTCCATACTTAAGTTGAGTCCAATTTGCCTCTTCTAACTCCGATTCCTTACCCAAAATATTAGATACCACTTGTGCAAGAGGTTGTGGGAGTTGTTCTCCACGCTTAAGTTGAGTCCAATTTGCCTGTGATCGAAGTTCTATAGCACACAAAGGAATAACTATTCTGGGATCTAATTGCACTGTTCTTGCGGGTGCTGAATCAATAGAGGACTCCTCAATAAGCTTAGCTGCTATTGTGCTAGCAATAATTGGTAGATTTGAATTATCATGGTCTTTATCCGTAAAAGGATCCCAGATCCATCTTAGATAATCGGCTTGTTTTTGCTCTTCTGTAAGACTGTAACCTCGCAAAGTATCTTCTACATTTGGTAAAGGGAGTAATACCGCTAATCGCCATGCGGCTAACTGGGCAAGACGTGTATCTTGATTCCACAGTAAGGGTAAAAGGATTTTAGCGGCTTCAGGTGTTTTAATTTCTGTCAAATCATCGAAAGCATCTACAGAGCCATTGGTAGCTAAATCTCCCAGTGAAGGTACTGCCAAATCTCCCATACGAATTAAGGCTTGACGCACTTCTGGTTGACTAGAATAATTTCTAGCTAAGGTCTTGACTGCATTAGGCAAGTTTGTCAACGATAACGCATTTGCTGCCACAGTGCGAACCCTTATTTCTCTATTAGTAATCAATTTGTGGCGTTGCATAAATGTGGGATTAATTAGCATTTGAAACCATTGAAAATTCGTCTCTGATTGAGCAAAATCATCCTCTAATTCAGCAATACCCAATTGGTTTTCCAAAAATTGGAAGACAGCTTTTCCTCTAGGACGTGTATCTGCTGCAACTGCAGCAAACGCCTTTTCTACAGCTTCTTTCTCATCACCTGAGACTGTCCCCAATTTTACCTGGAAATTGTTAATGATTGTGCCTGCAAGTTGAGGTTTTATATTCTGAGCATCTGCTAAACACTCAAATGCAGTCAGGGAGTCGCGTTGATATACCGCCTTAATTACAGGAGTACTATCGTTTACCAAGCCACACCATAACTTGACAATTTCTCGCCAATCGCTAGGAGCATTTTGCCATCGTTGAATTAACTCATCTTGCCTATCTCTTAAGGCTGCTGCTACGAAATATTCTTGGAGGGTTAAGTGAGCAAACTGATAACGTTGTCCCCCATCAATGGGGAGCAATAATCCACTGCGATAAACGATTTCATCAACAATCGAATTGGCTTCTTGAGGCTCTAGATTTAGTGATGGTAAGACTTGTTTTACTTGTTCCCATACTTCTTGAACGTCCAGGCTGCGGCGATCTTGCTGTTGCCGATTAGCATTATCTTGAGCAAAAAGGGCTAAATTTTGGAGAACTAGGCGTTTGTTAACACCAGTATATTTATTAGGGATGCTTCTTTCTTGATCGCGCAACTCTAATAAGACATCTGTGGCTTTAGTATAAAATTCTGCTCGTGAATGAGGCAAAACAAAAGGCGTATCGGTGTAGAGATAGGCAATAATTGTCAACAGCAGGGGATTCCTTGCCAGAGCCATAATTTTCGGTCTGTCTCGCAAGGTTTGAATCAATTGTTCTACTGACTTATCCGGTGGCATTTGCGACTTCCACCCTTGCAAAAAACGGCGAATTTGCTGGTCACTAAATTCAACAATTTCTAAAGTTTGATCAACAATATGAAAAAATTCATTGTTGTAAACCGCCGTCCGACAGGTAATAATTGCCCGACATTTTTTGTATTTGTCCAGAAAGTACTTCAGGCATTGGATGACGTGAGAGCGCACGCTGCTACTGACTTCATCCAATCCATCTAAGAACAGCATTAATCGACCCTGTTTTAAGCCTTCAGAGATGAAGCGATTAGCTTTAGGAAAATCATTGAGATCGCAGATTTCAACTAACTGTTGCTCTAACTTTTTTAGGGTCAGATTGGCATCGTTGAGGCGGTTCAATTCTAGTAATATTGGTACAGGGCGATCGGATAAATTTATTAGCCTTCCTTCTGCATAAGAAAGTGCGAGATATTTTAATAAGATGGACTTTCCCGAACCCGGAGCTCCCTTAACCATCAAGCGGTGGTATTGTTGTATAGCATTTTCGGCTTCCATCTGAGAAAGAACGCTCGTTTCTGCTACTGTTAACGGAACATAAACCTTCCGCATTTCTAGAGGTTCTTTAGGACGAAAGGGTATTTTAAGTTGTTGATATTTATCAATTAATGCCTGTCGATATTTTTTGAGGGCTATATTTTCAAATAATGGCATTCCAGCGAATTTTTTGTAGAGCCAATAACTGATTCTTTGAGTAATTTTTTTTAGCAAATCCTTGAGAAGATCGCGGAAAATGAGCAGAATAAAGAGAATAATGGCTGCTATCCAACCAGAGATTCCTTGAGGCAATTGTCTCCAAGGATTTTTCGTTTGCTCTTTTTTTCGTCTTTGTTTGTCTTTATCTAGTCGCAAGTATTCAGTTTTATAAATTTCTGCAATTTCTCTTTCACTCAAGCCAACTGAATTCTTGCGATAGAGTTTAATAACAAACTCTGTTTTCATAGGAGTGTCACTATTGACATGACGCTCAGCATAATCTTGAATTTTTTCAACTAATTCCTGACGAATTGTAGTTGAGGTTGAGGGAGGCACTTGAGTAAAGACAGGCAAAATGGTTCCAAACGTGATTGAAACTGTCAGTGCCAAGACAAAAATTACTAATAAATTTTGTTTCTTAAAGTACATAGGCTTCACTTTCCTAACACTGTTTCTTAAACTCCTTGCAGAATCAAGCAGTTTCAGCATCATCCTTGCCACTATAGGAATCCGGTTTGATTTATGAAAGAGTTTTTAGATTTTAGCCTTGCTATATAAGCTTTTGAGTCTCAGTATATTTTCAAAATTCAAGTAGGATTCCTATAGACCAACTTTATACTTAAGTATCTGTGCGAATTCATCGTTATTTTATCATTCTTCTTAACCATACCGAAACCTATACTTACAAACAAACTTTTAGACATCTCCGAAAATAGGCAAAGCCATTCCTAAACTAGAAGTCTAAAAAAAATTTGATCTCCACTTGACCTTCAAGTAACTTGAAGCTTTATAGTGCGGAATATCAGGTTTGAGGAAGCAAGGATGTTTCGCATTGGAGAGTTTGGTTCTTCAGTACATAGTATGCCAAATTATTAGTTAAAAACTAAAATCTTGTTTTTAAACATGAGTTTAAAGCTCAAAACTGTAAAAAAGCTAAAAATGTTAGTTATAAAGGTCTAAATCTATTGTATAGCAATGGTTTCAATATTTATACGAGCGTTTTTAGCATAGTAAGTACTGAAGAGCCGGATTTTTGCATTATTGGCATTACTGAATCGGTGTTCTAGAAGTTATTTACCCTTTTGGTGTTTGTTGCTTAATAATTTTCTGCAAATAACTCATATCTTCTAATGATTGGGGTGCTGGATAAATCGGGTTATTTGGGTTTCTAAATTTATCCAGATAAAATTCAAAAGCTGCTTTATCATCCCGATGTTCTAACATATATTGCCGCAATTCTTCCCTAGTCATTGAGTCAAAATCTGGATTACTCATTATACAAAACTCCAGTTACCATCCATATAAACCCCATCCATCTTGAAATCTGGAGTTTTCATGTAGGTTGGGTTGAAGAATGTAGACGCAACAGCGTCTTGGAGCAGAGTAACCCAACCATAGCAATGGTTCCGTTGGGTTACGCTATCGCTTTTCTTGGATGCCGAAGGCTATACCCAACCTACAACAATTACTACAACATTTAATTTACAAGGACGAGGTTTAATTCTAAATTCTTTATCCTAAATTCTAAATTCCCCTTGACTCCTGGTTAACTGATAACTGATAACTGTATTAAAGTTTCATTTGACTGTAGAGTTGTAAAGCCGAACTCCAAACTAGGTAGCCTTGGGAACTTAAATGTAAACCGTCGGTGGTAAGTTCGAGGCGCATATTTCCTTGTTCGTTAGTAAATAGG
>JASJCJ010000292.1 GCA_030066045.1 Calothrix sp. MO_167.B12 | reverse complement strand
TTTAGCTGAATCAAAAAGAAGCCTCTCGCCTACCCGGAACGGGAGGCGATGAGATGAATTTTTGGGCGGTGAGGAGTCCCACCTCTGAGCGACATCTGGTTTCAATCAGATGAGTGATGGGGTGGGCGACAAATCGCCAAACTCAAACATGTATTCACGAATAATATCTGTTTTGGTTACAATGATACTAGATGGCAAAGCCGAAAATGCTGGTCATCTGTTTGCAGAACCTTGACAACTGGTGAGTATGGGGTTCTACCAAGAAATAGGCACTTTTGTGCCGCTACTGTGGGTAGGTAAAATTCTGGCAGTACAAAGGCGTTGAACATTTTTTGTATTGTTCAAGTCTGCGGAGGGGCATCTCGTAGACTTTAAGCAAAGCTCAGTTAATGTCCGACGGGATACCGGGAGTCGCAACAGAAGCCCACACTCACCGCTTGCGGGAGTGTGGGAGTATGTCACTTCTACTCACCCTACATTTCATCATTGTTTTAGTCTTGAATTAAGAAGGTGGTAAATCTCCCTGTTCCAAGCCCCCGAATAGAATTCGGGGGTCAGTGACAAGTGTTTATCCAAACTTGGTATTACTTATTACTTATTACCAGGACTTACGCAAAAAATGTCGAAAGTAACGGTAATCCGTTCATTAGCACCACGAAGAATTAGGGTTTCCAGATAATTATGCGTAAGTCCTAATTACTTTTCTTTTTCGCTCACCCATGGTGGAATTGTGAGGAGGTGTGAGGAGTTGTGAGTTAAAGTCGGAGGCACTCCCAAGGGGGGAAATTGTTGGTGATTAATTACCAAACACTAGCAAATACTACAAACTAACAATTGAACGTAATAATATAACCTTACGACTATCTACTATTAAAGCAAAAAAGCCGCGATCGCTCAACTTTTGCAATGTCTGGTATGCGTTCTTTTGATTGTTAGTATAAATTGCTAGTAAGTAAGGGCGTTGTCCATAGGAAGCAAAACCGACATCGCCACCCACTACTTCCTGTACCTGTTTGACCATTTCTGGGCGTTTTAAATAGTCTACTAAAACAGCATAACCACTACCTAGTTGTCGCGGTTGATACTTGGCATTTTCTAATTGAGGTTTACTGCCATCATTAGGTCGGGTAGTAATAATAGCAGATAAACCGGCTGAATCTTTCACATATTTTGCCCAGCGATTGGCATCCTCTATTTTGCGGAAACCCCCTATGCGTGTCACGGTATCCTTGAGGTATGTACAAACAACGCTCTGGGTTTTTGCAGGCAGAACCCGACGTAATTGCTCCTGGTTGTTTTTGGAGGGGCTAATTACTAGTAAAAGATATTCTCCTGGGGTTGGTGCTTGACAAACAGGAGTAGATTTTTTGCTGTTTTGGGCGGTAACAGGGTTAACACTACTAATTACACCCAACATTGATAACAAAAAACCATTGACTAGAATCTTTGGTAATTTGTGAGATTTTTGTCTCAAAGATAAATACATGGATGTTGTTGTTTGAAAAATGTTATTAACAAATGTTTGTGTTAGTCACTCAGAAAGCTACGAATCAAGTAGATATACACTGTATTTTTATTTACAGTGTATGAATCATTAACTCATAATATCAACGCATTCTTTATGAGTAATTATGAGTCATATTAAGTTTAATAAACAGTAGCTAATGATGCTATTGCATCAGGTATATCCTCATTAGGAGCCTGAAATTCTCCTGTGAGGACATATTCCAATCGTAACTTTAACCAGGTAATAAACTGGGGATTGGTAGAAATAATTGCTGTTGCGGGTTGGGGACATTTTGCCTTGATTTCTGACATGGAAGGTGCTTCCAGGAAAGCAGGTTGCTTGACTAACCAAAAATCAATTTCTTTTTCTTGCTCGTGGTAGTTACGGGTGCGTTCCCGCAGTACTTCTTCTAAAGGTTCTTCTTCTAGTAAAAAGTGTTGGCTTGCCAAAATGTAATAGTATGTTTGCATTTTCTTTTCTTACTCACTCTTAAATAATTTAAACTGAAGGGTACAGCGAAACCTACTGTACCCCAAAAAAATTAACTCTTTTTGAATTTATTTAACCAACCGCCGAAAGGACAGCGACTAAGCAGGTTAGATTTGTCTGACTGGTTACCTCCAGCAGTTAACTTTTCTAAGAACAAACTATTGTCAAAATAGTGTTCCATAGAAATAATTTTCAGGTCATCGGTAACGCGGGCAACACTCATACCCACAATTTCCACCGTTTCCCCCGTGGGTGCAAAGCCTTTGTATTCTCCCCGGAAGTGGCCCCAATGTCGCCATTTGAAGGTAACATTAGGTGGACCAGAGTAAACCTCTATTAGTTCCCAGGGAAATCCTTGGGGAAATGTAGAGTGGAATATTTGGTGGGAGGATTCAAAGGTTTCTTCGGAAGACTTGTAATGTTCTGAGTCTGCCATGAAGACATTGTAAGTACCTTTTGCCCCTAATTCTTCAGCCGTAAACTCTCTTCCACCATTAGTGCTGACACGGAACTTATCGTTGACTACAGATAGCCATTGTTGGGGATTGGTTTTGAAAGACACCTCCATTTCAAAGGTTCTCACCAAATTTTGGACAATGTTTTCTAGGGAATCTTCAAGGTGATTGTATAAACTTTCTTGGGCAAGATTTTGTTTGGAACGGCTATAATCTGGAGGATTGCCATTACGCCACTCGATATTAGCCTGTTTACTGTATGCAATCACTTGATCCCTATCTTGTACCCAAAGTGGTAGGTCATTTGATTGTGTCGCGCTCATAGAATTCCGTACTTGTGATGGGATACAGGACAAATTTCTGGATTCCGCAGTGACAACCCCTCTTTTTGAAGTCAAAAGTCAAAAGTCAAAAATATCAAACCCCCTATGAAGGAGTGTAGACGCGAAGCGGCTTCGGTGCAGGGTAGGAGTGAAGGAGTGAAGGAGTGTAGGAGTGAAGCGGCTTCGGTGCAAGGTAGGAATGAAGGAGTAGGGGCGCAAGGCTTGCGCCCTAGAGTGAAAGAATGAGGAAGGTATTTTCATGTTTGGTTGTGTACCAAAGTTCATGTAGACGCGCTAAGCGCGGCTTGGAGCAGAGTGGGGCTTGCTTGTAGAATAACCTTAAGGGCTTTCAGTTAACTGTTAACTGTTCACTGTTCATTGATTAAAACTCCCCTCGCATAGCTTGTTTCATTTCCCGCACAGCTCGTTCCATCCCTACTAGTGCAGCTCGACTGACGATGGTATGACCAATATTCAATTCTTCCATACCTGGGAGAGAAGCTACAGGATAAATATTCCAGTAGGTGAGTCCATGTCCAGCGTTGACTCGCAATCCGGCTTTAATTGCTTGTTCGCATCCCGTAGCTAAGAAGTCTAATTCTTGCTTGCGAGTGGTTTCATCCTTGGCTTCAGCATATCGTCCAGTGTGCAGTTCAATAAACTGCGCCTTTACTGCTTGAGAAGCTTCTATTTGTGCTGGTTCGGCATCGATAAATAAACTAACTGGAATCCCAGCACCCTGTAATTTATCCACCACCTCACCTATTCTAGCAATTTGACCGACGATATCTAATCCCCCTTCCGTGGTTACTTCTTCCCGCTTTTCCGGTACTAAAGTGACATAATCTGGTTTAAGATCAAGAGCGATCGCTATCATCTCATCAGTTGCCGCCATTTCCAAATTCAAATGAGTTCTCACCGTTTGACGCAACAGTCGCACATCCCGTTCCTGAATATGCCGTCTATCTTCCCGTAAATGGGCGGTAATACCATCTGCACCCCCTAATTCTGCCAATACCGCAGCCGCAACCGGATCTGGTTCCACCGTTCTTCGTGCTTGGCGAATGGTAGCAATGTGGTCAATATTTACGCCGAGTGTAGGAGCCACCCTGGTTTCTCCCTATACTGAATGTTTAGAACTCGATTTTACCGGAAATACACCACACCATTTTAGATTTTAGATTTTGGATTTTGGATTAGTAAGGGAACTCCAGGAAATAAATTATCCCATAGGTTGATGGTTGTTAGTTGTTAGTTGTTAGTTGTTAGTTGACAGTCTTTAATCCTTCCCTCCTTCCCTCCTTCCCTCCATCACTCCTTCCCTCCTTCACTCCCCCACTCCCCCACTCCTTCCCTCCTCTTCCCTCCTTCACCCATTGCCGAAAAGCCCTCATGGTAGCATTTCTCCCTGCTGTTCTACTTTGTTCTAAGTATTGGGGAATGACATCAACTAGGGGCAAGTTGGGGAAATTAAAGCTTTCCGTGGATTCCACATAAACACCATCTTTTAAGAGATTAATTTGTAACTTACCTCTATCAAATCGCCAAAGTTCAGGAACTTGTAAAGCTTGATAAATACTGGGATGGGTACGGGAAGTAATATCAATCTCTAAGGCTAAATCAAGGGGAGGATCGATGGTTAAATCTAATCGTTTCTTGCCACGAACTTTACGCTCATTTTGGATATAAAAACACTGATCTGTTTCTATACCTTGAGCCATTGCTTGGTTTTTGAAGGTTGTAGAACCCAAACTCCTGAATTCAATATCAAGTTCTTCTAACAGTGCTTTGACTAAATCGCCAATAATCTCTTTATCATCTTCATGCTCTGGTAGTGGTGTCATAATCTCCAACATTCCCCGCTCGTAGGCGATTCTAGCTGCACGATGTTCTCCCAACTCTTCCAGAATTGTTTCCAACTCTTGCCAAGTTACATTTTGCAACACCACCCTTTGTCCTGGTGGAACCTGGATACGTTTTAATTCCAATAACATTGATCTACTTCTTGAATTAACGTATCGACGAAATTTTGAGGCTAAAACCCTTATGAGTCAAGAATTTTTACAATTCAAGTGAGGAGTCACTTCCCGAATAGTTGAGAATAAAGTCAACAATTAACCTAACTAGACTCCTAATTGATTTTATTCTCAATAACTCCTGAATTTTGATGAGCAGGCAATTTATCAAATTATTGGCAGGCAAGGATTTCAGGATAAAAAATCATCGAACTCACGTTAATTTTAACTCCTAACACTGAACTCACGTTGAATTAGTACCCCGCCACATTAATTCTGAAAGAATCCATCTTTTTTCCTGTTAAACGGTTGACTGGTTAATAATTTCTCGATACTTCTCTAAAAACTTGCGAAATACACCATTCTCCAGAGAATTATACTGGTGCTCATCAATCTGTACCAAAGGTTTAATTTCTGACAATGTGGCACAACTGAAAACAGCTTCAAACTGACCTAATTCTTGGGGATAAATATCCCGTTCGATAACTTTTATCCCCAAACTGGGAGCTACTTCAATTAAGGTAGCTCTTGTAATGCCTGGAAAAATATCAGGTGTCAGGGCTGGGGTGACAACCGTTTCTCCTTGAATAAAAAACAGATTAGCTGCTGCTGCTTCGGCAATTTTACCAGAGCGATCGAGCATAATTCCTTCATCAACCCCCGATGCTTCTGCTGCAAGGCGGACAAGGTAACTATTCACATAGGTTCCGCATATTTTGGCAGTGATAGGCATGGCTCGATGAGAAACCCGCTCTACTGGCGAAATATGACATCTGAGGGGCTTGACGACCTGATTTCGAGGAGCGATCGCTGCTAATATCACCACATCTACTGTCATTTGATTCCTATCTTTAATGACTATCTTCGGCTGGGAGCGGTAAACAAGGGGACGGAGGTAATAGTCAGCGTGAGGAATTTTGTCTAACAGCTCCCAGACACCAGCTTTTAACTCTTCCGTTGAGTAGGGAACTTTCATATCTAAAGTGGTAGCATTATGCCGGAGGCGCTCAAGATGGGCATCTAAAGCATGAATATAATAGCGATCGCCGTTCCAAAAAGCCCTAATGCCATCAAAAACACCAATTCCCAAATGGAGAGAGTAACTAGCTACAGAAGGATCGGCTTGTTCACGGGGAACTATTTTGCCGTTATACCAGACCAGTTGATCTACTTCAAACACTTCCTATATATACTCCTTAAATTGTTGTTTCAAGTTAGCCCCCCCACGGTCAAATCCCACAACCAAGGATGAAAATAATTCCTTCACTCCTTCACTCCCTCACTCCTTCACTCCCTCACTCCTTCACTCCCTCACTCCTTCACTCCCTCACTCCCTCACTCCCTCACTCCCTCACTCCCTCACTCCAATTACAGGACTTTGAGGGAAATTCCTTAACTCGAATTCTGAGACATAGGGATAAATTGGCTAATTATAATGGCTCCAATAATCAATACTGCACCAACTAATCCTTGAATTCCTAACTTTTCACCTAGTATGGAGTAAGCAAATAAAGAAGCCCAAACAGGTTCAAGGGGATAAATCAGAGCAGCTTCTGGGGCACTAATCCTTGCTTGTCCCCAAGTTTGCATCCAAGTTGTGATGGCTGTGGTGATTATTCCCAAATACAGCAATGACATCCAGGGGAGTGTTTCTGTCACTGTGGTAATTGTCAACCAATCTCGATTACTAACCCCAACCCATAGTAAACTAAACCCTGCCGTAGCCAGCAGTTGTCCCCCTGTTAGTGACAGAGAAGATAATTTATTTGCATAGGTTTCAAGTCGCCAGATATACATTACCCAACTTAAAGCCGTTGCGAAGCTCCAAGCATCCCCAAGATTAGGTGGAGAATTTTCATAGGATAATAAGCCAATTCCGATCGCAGCTAATAGGGCTGTTATTAAGATTTGCCATTTGATATGGCGGCCTAATAATCCTAAAAGTAGGGGCAGAATAACCACATAAAGGGTGGTAATAAAAGCATTGCGGTTAACGGTGGTATATTGTAAGGCAAGGGTTTGAGTCCCATAGCCAGCAAAAATCCACAATCCTATTTCTAAGCTGCCCTGAAACAACTGCCTGTTGAATTGCAAAAAGGGTAGAAACAATATTGCTGCTAACCCAAAGCGCGTAAAAACCAACACACTGGCGGGAATAGTTGCTACTGTCTCTTTAATAACAATGAAACTGGTACCCCATAAAAGAGTGACTAGAATCAACACCAGTATGCCAGCTATATGTAGCTTGACATTTATCAAATGTCTTAATTTGTTCCCCATCTGTCTACTGCCACCGTTTCGTAAACCATATTAACCAAAGTCACCAAATCAAAGACGGGTAACCCTACAGCTTCTCGGATAGCTGCCGCAAAAGGAGGCAGATCCCCACACTCCAGGATGATGGCACCGACATTAGGATTTTTGGCTACCAATGTCTTAGCTGCTTCTACCACGTCTCGACCAAATTGTTCCCCATCAAAAGGAGCATCAGGATTACAGAAAATGTTAGACCATTCTCCCGTTCCTTCCAAGCCGATGGTGCACAGATCTATCTCCTTTGTGACTCCCGAATTGTAAAAATGCTGTTGGGTTAACTTTTCCTGATAAAAGGTAATCACCCCAACTTTTTGATCAGCTTTGAGCATTTGATGCACCATGGGAATCATAACTAAGCTGGAGGCAAAAACGGGAATATCCACAGCATGAGCTAGTTCCCTCTGGAAGATGGCAGTAAAACCACAAGCTGCCCCGATGGCTTTCACTCCGGCTCGTTCAAGTTCTTGCGCTGCTTCCACCACAGCCTTGAGAACTTGAGGGTCAGGGTTCGCTATCAAAGTAGAGTAATATAGCCCTTTGACCCGCTTATATAATACGGGAAACTTAAAGGTCTGGAGATGAGCAATATTTCCAAGGATACTTTCAAATTGGGGAAAAGCTTCCTCATGTCCGTCTTCGAGTCCCAAAATGCCTATGGCAGGTGTAATTTTCTGTCTTTCTTTTGTATTGCTCATCTGTACTTTTTTCGTCAATTTATTACTATTTTTAACTACCTAGGGCTTGCAGCAAAAAGTCTTTTGGTGGAGGTAGGGAATAGGGAATAGGGAATAGGCAATAGTTACAGCCTATGGGTTGCTATTTTTTTTTACCCGCAAAAAATACCAGATGCAAGGATTTGAGGTTGAAAATCCTAATTCCCTTACACTTATTTCCCAAAAAATAGCCCAAAAGCATTGATAAATCAATGTTTTATACTTATTCAGCAGACGCTACCTAGAAGACCTTTTGCCTGACGCGCACTGACACTAGATCCCTATAAGCATATCTTTTCTGTGCTTCACTCTTTCACTTCTTCACTCCCTATTTTCAAGCTAG
>JASJCJ010000057.1 GCA_030066045.1 Calothrix sp. MO_167.B12 | reverse complement strand
ATTAGCTTCGAGCCATTTACAGCCGAACAGCTTTCTAGGGCCTGTGAGTTCAGAATAGATAACTATTGATGCTTAAATTTTTCTATCAATTCTTGATTTTTCGCAAATTTACTAGTATGAGAAAAACCAAGAATTGATAGAAAAATTTAAGCATCAATAGTTATCTATTCTGAACTCACAGGCCCTAGAAAGCTGTTCGGCTGTAAATGGCTCGAAGCTAATTAAAGGTAAATGTTGGGGGTTATTAATTATTTCCTGTGCCAACAAGAACCCAACAATAGTCCACATTTGGTCTTTCCTGGAATGCTTACCAATTAGTTTACCTTGTTTACCATCATAATACTCTGGCCATTCATCATCTTTAAGTCGTGCTTGGGCAATAGCGATCGCTCTTTGTGCTATTTCAAACTTCTTAGTTTTTACAGAAGCACCTGTTAATATCCACAGTAACACAGGCCAGTTGCCACCATTATGATAAGACCAAGGAATATTCTTGGGGTCACAACCTGTCATGTACCTATATTCGTCCTTCTCCAACGCTGGAAAGGTGATTTTCATTGGCATATCTCCCACCAAATCATCCCATCTTTCTTCAATCAAAGTCATAATAGCTTGGGACTGCTCTGGTGTAGCCAAATCAGTAATCACAGCCATTAAGTTACCCAGAGAAAAGAAACGGCTATCCAATTGGGATGGTCCGACATTACCCGCTAGATAACCACCCCCTTTGGGCAACCAGTTAGCTAACTCATAATGAGGCAAAGAATCAACATAAATATTGAACTGGTTGATCGCATTTTTGCCATACTCTTCTCCTCTATAACGATAAATGGCATTCAAACGACGAAAATCAATCCAATAATGATTACGAATATGAGCAATTAATACGGGTAAGCGATTATCAATAGCAGTTACCAAGTCTTCATTACCTTGACAAATCAACAATTCGCGGGATGCCCGTAATGCAGCATAAAATAGGGATTGAATCTCCAATGGATGACCGTAAATACCCAAACGACGGTCAATCATGCAAGAACCATCGGGAACCAAAAGGGTAGGATACATATCAAAGCGAGCTGCCAAACAAAGCTCTAAAATTAATCGAATACCCCGTTGGAAATCATCCCGGTATGCCAAAGAATAATCCTTAGTTGCTACCACATAAGCACGCAATAAAATTATCCACCACAAAGAAGAATCCACTGGAGTTACTCTAGCGATGGCATGTTCACCAAAATCTGCCTCTAAATATTCCTCCTCATTGGATACAACCTTAAAACTGGCAGGCATCAAACCTCTACCTGGTTTATAAGCATCCAATTGGTCTTCTTTTGGCTGTAACTTTAAATTTGCTTCGAGAAAATTACGAACAATTTCCGTCCTTCCTTTAATTAAAAATAGTAGGGCGGAAGGTACAAAATCACGAATGAAGCACTGGTCATAATTGAGTGCATCAACAGTATTATCTAAAGCTGCTACCGTACCTACAGGATACTCTTGGTAATAGATAATAGATTGTTCAATTTTTGACCAAGCTTCTTGTTCTAATTCTTGATATGTTGCCACTTTGTTTAGTTGCATTTCCAGAATAACTCCATTTTAATTCCTATCTTTTGGTAGACACAACTGCATATATTGTTATTTATATGTTTCTTTAGGTATTTCATCGATTGTACAAATAGTAAGTTCCGTGGAATAGGCAGCATTAATTTTCATTTGATGAAATAAAAAATAACTCATCAATTATCTTTCTAACTTGTAACTCATATTTTTTACTGTGTCAGCTTGTTCATCTAAATTTATTTTGTTCCATATTTTCCATTGTTCCTACTCTTGAGAAAACTGGATATATAAATCCGAACAGCATTGATCTATTATTGTTATAATGAGTTATACTCAAGAATATACTAATTATCTTGAGCTATAATGAGTAAAAATGCTATTTTATCTAGATAAATATAAAGATATTTTTAGAGAAATAATTTGTGCTATTGAATATCTATAATTCATACTGAGCAAATAAAAATACATCTCAATGACTGTTGGATTCTGATATGAAATATGAGCTTTATTTTGAGTATATGTACTTAATTAATATTTGTAATATAGTCCCTATATATTTTCGTAAATAGTCCCTATATATAAGACCTCGTCCTTAAGGACGGGGTTTAAATAAATTATAACTATTTTTCACAAACAGCAATATTATTTTTATATTTCCTTGGTCAAAAGAAGGCAGAAGGGGAAATGGTTTAGAAGTAGGTTGGACTCCTGCCAAACTCCTGATATCTTGCACTTGTACCCTGGAAGGGTGAGGCTATACGAATAAAGCCTGCCGGGAGCAGGCTAGTAAGCTGTTAAGTGTCTAAATTGTATACATAAAGCAGGCAGGACTTCGGCGTGAGCTCAGACGTTCGGCTCAGCTCAGTCGAGCCGTCGAACGCTGCCCGCACTACAATCACCGGATTTTTTTACTTTATACAATTTAGCTGTGTATTAACTTAAATCCTAATTTATCGTGTTGTTGATCAAAAAATATGTTTATTGCAGACAATTGAAATCCGTATTAATATGAGGCGTGCAAGATGTGAGCGCCCCCAGGAGGGGGAATTCAAAATGCCTCTTGCAGAGGAGCTACGCTAACAAAATTCAAAATGCCTCTTGCAGAGGAGTTTCGCTAACAAAATTATTAAACCCCCTCCCAACGAATGAAACTAGTACCTGCATTCTTGTTTGGCTAAAATCCCTGCTATATAAGGGTTATAAAATGCCTCACTTAAAGCTTGTCAGCCCACTACAAACACCTAATTTCGTTCAATAATCAAACCGGATTCCTATATAAGTTAAATAGGGGTTATGATAAATAATAATTGTTATCAGTAATTTTGATGCTGACTGATTTAATAAAGTGCTGATGAAATAATAATTTTAGAGAACCAAAGACTCAATAAAATTATACCAACAACAGCTAACTGAGATAAAGAATCTGGAATCTGGGAAATGTGCTTACATCCCGTGTATAATGCCAGAATGAGATAAGTTATAGATAAAACAGAAAGTATCAAAATAATTTCAAAATTAATACCTCCCAGTATTGTACTTAATAACATCAAAAACCCAGGAGCTAATAGGGAGGAACCAGCAATAAAAATATCTCCTTCCGGACAACCAAAACCGCGAAATATTTTCCTGACTGAGATGCTGGCAACTGCGAAACTGATAAATTGTGTTGCTCCTAAACCGAGAATTTGAGCAACATTAAAACGACTATATCCCAGAAAAAAAGAAAAATTTGATAACGTTCGATGCACACTAAATAATAGACAAGTTACATAAAAAATTCCAAAGGTAATTCCTACTGCTAAAGCACGTTTTTTACCTAAACTTTGATAAAATATTGGTAGTCCCCCCACGGGGTTACTCACAAAAATTTTTAACCCTTCAAGAGCATCTTTGAGAGTATTTTGAATTTGGAAACCAGGCTCCGATGATTTTGCTGAGTTGCGAGGATTACCTTGATAAGCTGTTGTATGTGTAGTATATTTTACATCATTTGATGTTTTTGTAGATTCTGGTACTTCCACGTCTGCATCATCAGGAATATTTTCTGACACAGATTCCTGTGAATCTTCTGAATCTTCCACAAAAGTATCTAAGGTAAATTCTTCAGTCCATAAAGTCGAACTAGAACCAACTTGACGGCCATAAACCTTAACAGTTTTAATCACCTTTACACCCAAATTGGACATACCTCTGTGGATAAATGGTAAAATATGCTCCTGAAGTGGTGGGTCTAATGATTCTAAAAAAATCTGTAAACAAGTATCTTGTAAACTAGCCTTAACATTTATTCCCTTGGGACTGAGTTGTCGATTAATTAAAGATGCGATCGCTTTTGGATTTCCTTGTTTTGCCAGCTCGACTATATTCTGTTCTGATGGGTTCATTGCATACCTCACGGGAAAGATTAGTAGATGACTGGACTTATAATTCCCGTATCCGTATTCTGGCTAACGTCAGTTGAGGTATTATTCTATCCCCAGCAAATATTAATAACTCAGATGATAGCAACTACAACAACAGTAACCTACGCTTAACTGCTTCCATACACACAGCCATACGGGTATTAGTAGTACTATCTTCCCAACTATCAATATCCAGCTTTTCCTTCAATCGCTGGATATAATTTTGGGCAGTTCTTAAAGATACATGCATACGTTCAGCGATCGCGTGGTCTGTCAAGCAATGTTGGCAAAGTAATTGCAGTGCTTCTAATTCTTTTTCAGTCAACTTCATCTCTCGACGTAATTCCTTGGGAATACGCAATTCTCCTTTTAAAGCACTTTGAGTACCTTCCATAAAAGCCTTACGCAATTCCATTTTATTTACCACCACAAATCCCCCGTGGTGTTTGTTGATTAAATTTACTACGTGTATAAGGAAACTAGAATCACTGGTATAAACTAGGATATTTAGATTGGGGTACTGCTCAAAAATTTGTCTTAATAGTTCTATTCCTGGTTTTGCAGACTGTTCCCCAGTGATAGTCCCAAATTGAAGATCCACTACCACTAATTCTGGTATTTCCAACTTTAACCTTTCTAAACCCTGTTCCGGGGTTTCCACGCAAACACAATTAGCAGATGCTTCTACCTTTTGTAAAAAGCAACAGTTGTTTTGAGCAACTTCTGGATGATCTTCAATGATGAGAAACAGAGGTTTATGGGAATGCATCAGGTTATTGAGTACTCACTAATATCTCCAGGAAATAATACAATTGTAAATTCCCATCTCACGCAAAAACAGGACAGATTAAAGATAGTTAGTAAAAATTAGCGACACCATTACCCAATCTTTACAATATCGCAATAGTTCTTCAACGTAATCCTTACACCATTTTGAAAAAAGAATACAACAGATAAGTAGGGGAACGGCATCATTAAGATAATTTTATACAGGAAAAGATTGTGGATGCCGTGCCCTTAGGGACTTCCAGATTAAAAAATATCCCAAAGTCATTTTACCAATCGATATGATTCGTAGGGGCGGGGTTACGGTGGGATTACAATGTGGGATAATTTATTTATTGGAAGTCCCTTACGAAGAATTAGCCTCACTAGTGGTCTGCCCTATAAGTTATGAAGGGTAAGAAATGTAGTGGGAGCGTCTCGCTCCCTGCTGACAAAAAGCTTCTCGCTCCCTACTTCCAGAAAGCGTCTCGCTCCCTGCTGACAAAAAGCGGGCAAGACTTCGGCGTGAGCTCAGTCGAACGCTGCCCGCACTACAATAAACTATCAAAATTAATGGGACAAAGCACTAGATTCCATTTCATTAGTTTTGACGAGTCGCGGTATTTAGCTCCCTGACTTCTATTCTAGGAATTGTTACAATGTTCGGATATTGATTCAGAAGTCGGGGAACACCTTACCTAGCCCTCATAACTAATCAAAAGGACTACTAACAATTAAACAGCGTGTTGGCGATACCAGGCGATGGTATTTTTTAATCCTTCCCGGAAATCTACCTGTGCCGTGAAACCGAAAGCTTTTTTCGCTCTTTCAGTATCCAAACAACGACGGGGTTGTCCATTGGGTTTATCCGTTTGCCAAACAAGTTCCCCTTCATACTCCATCAACTCGCAAATCAAATTGATTAAATCACGAATGGAAATTTCGTAACCTGTACCTAAATTCACAGGTTCTGAGTCATTGTAAAATTGAGTACCCATAACAATCCCCCTAGCTGCATCCTCAGAATAGAGGAACTCGCGGGTAGGACTGCCATCACCCCACACAGGAATTTGCTTCTCACCCTTAGCTTGTGCCTCATGTACCTTACGAATCAATGCTGGAATTACATGAGAACTTCTGGGGTCAAAATTATCTTCTGGTCCGTATAAATTTACAGGGAGCAGATAAATTCCATTAAAGTCATACTGCTGGCGGTAAGCTTGCATTTGTACTAACAGAGCCTTCTTAGCTACTCCATAGGGAGCGTTGGTTTCCTCTGGATAACCATTCCACAGATCCTCTTCCTTAAAAGGCACTGGGGTAAATTTGGGATAAGCGCAAATAGTACCTACACAGACAAACTTCTCCACTCCCGCCTCATAAGCAGCATGAATCAGCTGAGTCCCCATCATCAAATTGTCATAGTACAACTCAGCAGGCTTTTCCCGATTCAGTCCAATACCCCCGACATGGGCAGCAAGGTGAATGATAATATCCTGTTGATCTACAGCCCGTTGGCAGTTTTCCCAGACCCTTAAATCGCAATCGCGGGAGCGAGGGACTGTAATTTTTTCCCTGGTGGCTCCAGCCTCACAAAGTTGCTCAATTACCTGCCTTCCTAAGAAACCAGAACCACCAGTAACGATAATCCTCTTATCTTTTAGTTCCAAACCTTCCATGATTTTCCTCCTCAGTAATCTTGATTTAGAAATGTAGTGCTCCCAAATCTTGCCGAATCATGGCATTATCTTGGATAGTTTGTGCTACCTTCCCATTGGGAGAAGTTAAACCCAAAGCTTGGAGATCCGCTTCTACCATCAAGGCTACCAACTGCTCAAATGTGACTGAAGGTGTCCAACCTAACTTTTGACGTGCCTTAGTTGAATCACCAATTAATAAGTCTACTTCTGCTGGGCGGAGATAACGAGCATCAAACTCTATATAGTCTTCCCAATTCAGATTCACATAACTAAATGCTAGTTCTATGAATTCCCTTACCGAGTGGGTTTCACCAGTAGCAATCACATAATCGTCTGGTTGCTCTTGCTGTAACATCAGCCACATTGCCTTCACATAATCCTTGGCATAACCCCAGTCTCGCTTGGCATCCAAGTTACCCATATAAATTTTCTTTTGTTGCCCAGCCACAATCCGCGCAACTGCTCTGGTAATTTTACGAGTCACAAAAGTTTCACCCCGTCGAGGTGATTCATGGTTGAAGAGAATGCCATTACAGGCAAAAAGATTGTAAGATTCCCGATAATTGACCGTTTGCCAATGTGCATATACCTTGGCACAGGCGTAGGGACTGCGGGGATAAAAAGGGGTTGTCTCGCTTTGGGGTACTGCTTGGACTAAGCCATACATTTCTGAGGAACCAGCTTGGTAAAACCGAACCTGAATTCCTGTACGACGCTGGTAATCTCGGATTGCTTCCAATAAACGCAAGGTTCCCATACCTACTGCATCTACTGTGTATTCTGGAGAATCAAAACTAACCCTGACATGGGATTGAGCGCCCAGATTATAAATTTCTGTTGGCTGAACCTCTTCTAAAATGCGGCGCAGAGTAGTTCCATCTGTCAAGTCGCCGTAGTGCAGGAACAATCGTACTCCTTCTTTGTGAGGATCTTCATAGACATGATCGATACGATCTGTATTGAAGGTGGAAGTCCGGCGTATAATTCCATGAACTTCATAACCTTGCTCCAATAAAAATTCACTCAGATACGAACCATCTTGACCTGTAATTCCAGTGATCAATGCTCGCTTTTGTTCGGTCATGCTTAATTATCCCTTATACAATAACTTATGAAGATATACTCAGCCTGATACACCCTAACAGCATAATAATTAGCTCCCCAAGGAGGAATTAATCCTTTAAAGGTTAACATATATACTTTTATATAATTTTATGTACTTGTATCAAAGTATATATGTGAATCATAAGTAGAAGCCTCAGATATCTCCGTAATGATGATGTCAGCGATCGCAAACTCTTATTAGTGGGGATAATCCACAGCATACCTGTATTATTTTATTTCTTCACTCCCTATTTTCAAGACAGTTTTTAAGTTTTTACCGTTGATGATGATATAAATAAATTTACTTATATATTTAGTTTTTATTTATACGTAATTTTGGAGACTGCAAATAGGAGTTAATTCTCCCACTTCTGGAACTGGCAAATTTTATGGCGGGGTTGCTCATTCCCGTTGCAAAACTTAATTAGGCCAGTTCCTGTGTTGGCGTAGCCACCCTGCAAGGTTCAAGCTGATATGAAAAACCATGACTTTGATATGTAGGAGTTGCGATCGCCTGGATTTACCATTCCATATCAGTACTGACTAGATAATGCAGTTTGAATAAATACATTAGCCAATAGTCATTGGCTAATTGACTATTGGCTGTTTGTGCTTTAGTAAGCGCCATTATCCTTAGGCATTACAACCACACCAATAGTTTTCAAAACAATCCACAGATCTAGCCACATGGTTCTGAATTTAACATAGTGCAAATCTATCATTACTCGGCGGGGGTAGGGGATATCATTGCGACCAGATACTTGCCATAATCCGGTGATTCCGGGACGGATTGTTAAAATTTGGTTGATGTGACAACCATACTTTGGTAGTTCTTCTGCCACTAAAGGTCGCGGTCCAACCACACTCATATCCCCTTTCAAGACATTCCAAAATTGAGGAAATTCGTCTAGGCTGGTAATTCGCAAAAATCTCCCTACCCTAGTGATTCTGGGGTCATTTTTGAGTTTAAAACTATGCTCAAACTCTTGTTTTAAATGAGGAGATGTTTCCATAATTTGCACCAGAACTTCGTCGGCATTACTGACCATTGTGCGAAACTTGATGCAATTAAATGGTTTATAATTTTTTCCGACTCTTTCTTGGATATAAAAAATTGGACCTTCAGAACTGCAAGCAATCAGTAGAGCCAATATTAAATAAACAGGGGAAAACAGAATTAATACCAATAGGGAAAACACAATATCGAACAGTCGCTTAGCGAACTCTCCGTGCAAGCTCTGCAAAGACAAGCCAGGGAATTTAACTCTAGGTATCTTTTTTGGTTGACCGCGTTTGAAAAAAGTACGCGAAGGCGCGTAGCTTCTGCTAGAAGGCGATCGCTTACCGGAGAGGAGTGAGCTTGAGCTCTGGGCTGTCATCATACTCCTTAAAAATCCACACCACACATAGTCCCAATCTTAAAGCCAAAAGCAGGTGCTTCTGGGTGAAAATTTCTAAAATCTTTTAAAATAAAGTGTTGTCACCTTTAACAGAGTGTTTTTCCTGGCTATGATATAAAAACTCCTGGTAACGCTGGGCAAAGACTTCTGTACTAAACTTAGTAGCGTGCGATCGCCCATATTCAGGGTCAAACTTTCCCTGAGAAGCTTCAAAAGATTCTATCGCCTCAATTAAAGCTGTTTCTGATTGCTCCCGGAAAAATACGCCAGTGGCGGTACTTGGTTTGACTGAGTGAACATCACGCACCGTTTCCAAGGCACCACCAGCACCATAGGCAATTACCGGAGTACCACAGGCTTGGGCTTCTACTAATGCCATGCCAAAATCTTCGCAAGCTGCATATACAAACCCTTTGGCAGAAGTCATGTATTTGCGGACTACCTCATCAGGCTGCCAACCTAGCAGTTGTATATTAGATTTTGCAATCTGTCGAATTTTTGTCATTTCTGGACCTGTACCAATAATTACTAAAGGTTTTTGGATTTGGTTAAAAGCTCGAACAATTAAAGATACTTGCTTATAACTCACTAACCGGGAAACAGTCACATAAAAATCTTCTTTTTCGGGAGAAAATGGTAAATTTTCTATATTAATTGGTGGATAAATAACAGTTGATTCTCTACGGTAGCAACGCCAAATCCGGCGTGCTGTGTGTTGTGAATTGGCGATGAAATAATCTACGCGATTAGCACTGATGACATCCCATTGTCGCAAACGGTGTAGTAAATATCGAGTCACCCATCCCATCACTCCATTGCCCAATTTGCTTGAACGCAAATAGTCAAAGGTCAAATCCCAAGCATACCGCATAGGACTGTGGCAATAACAAATATGTAGTTGTTGGGGAGTGGTTAATACCCCTTTAGCAACGGCGTGGGAAGAAGAAAGAATAATGTCATACTGACGCAAATCTAATTGTTCAACAGCTAAAGGCAAAAAAGGTAAATATTTTTGTATACCATTGCGAGCACCGGGAAACATTTGTAGAAAGGTTGTACCTATCTGACGCTGATATAAATAGCTTTCTGGATTACTAGATTCAAAATCTATCAAGGCATACAAATCTGCATTTACTTGGTTCAGTATCTCCCTGACAACGAGTTCCGAACCACCTGTAGCTTGGGGTGTTAGCCACTCATGGATCAAAGCATATTTTAAAGGCACAGTTAACTTTAATCGGTAGAGAACAATTACAAAGATTCACAATAAATACAAATGTCTATATATTCAAATAAATTATTGTGATAATAAGTTTTTCTTAACATTAAATTACATATAGTATCATAGGCTGTTTATGGTATTCTATACGCCAAAGTTAGTGTAAAGGTTATCTTTACACATCTATTCTTCAAAACTAAATAATTTACCCACGAACTTCTATGGAAAATTAAACAAATTGGCAATAGAAGACAACATCATAGAAAATAAGTCCCATAAATAATATTTGTTGTATTCTGAGACTCGATTCCCTAGAAATGGGTTCCATTACGATCCCTGAGCTGATAACCTCAAAATTGGAATATTCTTGTGATGAATCATAGGTGGCTATTCTAAAGTTATTACCTATAGGGATGGGGAATTTATGCGGATTTTGATTATGGGCGGTACTCGCTTCATTGGTGTCTATCTGACCCAAATGCTTTTGGAACAAGGGCATGAGGTAGTGCTATTCAATCGCGGTAATCGACCAGCACCAGTACCAACAGTAGAAACTATTATTGGCGATCGCACTGATGCCAGTCAATTGAAAGAAAAATTATCTACTGAAAATTTTGATATTATTTTTGACAATAACGGACGAAAACTTACTGATACCCAGCCTCTAGCAGATATTTTTCAAAATCAGGTACAGCAATTTATTTATATGAGTTCTGCGGGGGTATACTTAAAGTCAGACCAAATGCCCCATGTGGAGGGAGATACCATCGATCCCAAAAGTCGCCATTTGGGTAAACATGAAACGGAAACTTACTTGATGCAAGGGGGATTACCCTTTACATCCATCCGTCCCACTTATATTTATGGTCCGGGAAACTATAATGATTTAGAAGCCTGGTTTTTCGATCGCATTGTTCGCAATCGTCCCATACCCATCCCTGGCAATGGATTGCATATCACCCAGCTAGGTCATGTTAAAGATTTAGCCAAAGCTATGTCTCAAGTTGTGGGTAATTCTAAGGCCGTAGGACAAGTTTATAATATTTCTGGCGATCGCTTTGTTACTTTTGATGGTTTAGCCCGTGCTTGCGCCGTGGCTGCGGGCAAATCCCCTGATGACATCAAAATAGTACATTATGAACCCAAGAAGTTCGATTTTGGCAAACGTAAAGCCTTCCCCTTACGAATGCAGCATTTCTTTGCTGCGGTGAATAAAGCCATGAAAGATTTGGATTGGCAACCAAATTATGATTTGATTTCCGGATTAAAAGATTCTTTCCAGAATGATTATCTCGCTTCTGGAAGAGATGGGGCTGATATAGACTTTTCTTTAGATGAAGAGATTGTTAACAGTTGATGGTTGACGGTTGACGGTTGTTGGTTGACAGTTGACAGTTGACGTTGATATTTAGGAGTTAAGAGTTATTTATTCCTTCACTCCTTCCCTCTCTCACTCCATCCCTCCTTCACTCCTTCACTCCTTCACTCCTTCACTTCCTCACTCCCTCCCTACTTGACTGGCTTCAACCGCGTTACCTTGAGTTTAAATTTACCAACCCCAGTTTCACCAAAGGAGCGAACCCGGACAATGTAAGTACCGCTTTCGGTGATTCGGGTAAACAGCAGGGAATTACTAGTACCATCAGGACCATCATCATTTTCGGCAACGGTAGCACCATTGGGTCCAAGTAAGGTAATAATGCTGTCAAAACTCTCAGAAGATAAATCGATCGCTAGATTATCTCCTTTATTTAATTTCACCAAATAATCGCGGGCAAATCCACCTTGGCCCGTGGGAATATCTTTTTCAGACAGGGAATCTGCAACTTGGTAGCTAGAGGGGATGGGAATGGGATTATATAACTTATTTACTTGAGCCAAAGTGGTGGTTGCACTCACTCCAATTGTCAACAATGACAAGGGGATGGTGCTGAACGATTTTAACCCAATCACAAAAGCCTTTCTGAACATTCCAAGAGCCTTCCCGCAAAATATGCCTAATCTGGTTAATTATAGTGTTTTTGGGCGATTAATGCCCATCTAATAAATGTTTATCTAATTTTTGCAGCCGTGGCTACAGCAGCTAATCCATGTACTTTAATTCCACCTTTTTCCAGGATCGCGATCGCAGCTTTGGCAGTCGCACCTGTAGTATAAATATCATCCACTAATAATATGGGGGATTTTGGTAGACGACGGAAGTCTGAACCCAAGGTAAATGCATCTGTTAAATTTTGTTGTCTTTCGGTGGGAGACAAGTTAAATTGTGCTGTAGTTTCCTTACTACGCTGCAAGCCGTTAGGTTTTAATTGTAACCCAGTTACCAAGCAAAAGCTCTCTGCAATCAATTGTGCTTGGTTATATCCTCTTTGTTTTAATTTAGTTTTATGGAGGGGAATCGGAACCACTATGGGTTGGGAATTATCTTCTGGTGGATGGGATAACCATGCTTGTCCTAAATATTGACCCAAAATTCGCGCAATTTCTGGGTGATTATCATATTTTATGGCAGCGAGCGCTCGTTTGAGCATACCACCATAACTTCCCCAAGCAAATACTGGTAATGGTTGTTTCCATAGGGCTTTAGGATTAGCAAGATGGCATTGTTGTAATTGCCTGCCACAATCTAAGCAAATTTCCTGAGTGGTGGGACGTTGGCATAGGGGACAATTGGATTGGAGAAAAAGATTGAGTAAATTTTTGAAAGGCTGAGTCCAGATTGGCATTGTTGAGGGTTGACAGTTGACAGCTAATAGTTGACAGTTAGGAGTAAAATCACAACTGTTTAATATAAATAAGATCGCAACGAGTTGTTTCCACTCCAGTTGCTGGTTGATAACCTGCATTTTCATACAGCTTGACTGCTTCAGCTAACACAGAAGCGGTTTCAATCCAGATTTGTTCAAAACCACGACAGGCGATCGCTATCTCTAGCTGTTGTAACAAATATTTTCCCAAACCTCTGCCCCTAATCTGGGGTAAAAAATACATTTTTCTAATTTCTACAGCCTTTTCTCCCCGTTCAACAGGGTAATACGCCCCAGTACCCACCAACTTACCCTGGTGCTCAATTACCCAAAACTCACCCCCCACACTTAAGTAAAATTCTTCCACCTGTAATACATCCCTATCAGCATCCTCTGGTTCCCAACCCAAACCATATTCAGCCAATACAGAGCGAATAACCTCAGCCGCAAAATTGCGATCGCTTGCTTGCCAATCACGAATGATAAAATCTTGGTAATATTTTTTCATACTCTAGTTAGAAAATAGGCAACAGGCAAAAGGCAACAGGCAACAGGCAACAGGTATTTTCATGCTTGGTTGTGTACAAACGTTCATAAGGGGCTAGCTAGAAAATAGGGAGTTCGGAGTGAAGGAGTGAAGGAGTAGGGGCGCATTGCGTGCGCCCTTAAAAAATTAGTCACAAAGCATTTTCATGCTTGGTTGTGGGATTTGACCGTGGCGGACTAACTTGAAAATGGTTGTTAGTTGTTAGTTGTTAGTTGTTAGTTTTTAACACCGAACACCGAACACCGAACACCGAACTCAGGTTAACTATGAATTCTCGGTTCTGGGTGTAAATTTGCCAGCAATTCGCTTTCTACCACCGCCAATTCGGCCAAACGCTGCATAAATATATCCCGTTGAAAATAAGTATCAGCCAATACCCAATAAACTCCATAATGCCGAGCTTCCGAAGCCATTAAGCTACCATAAAATGCAGCTAGTTCCGGCTCCGGACAATGGATGGAGAGCAAACCCAAACGTTCGTGGCTGCGAGCTTCAATTAATCCATTCATAAGTAAAGAATCTAGCAGTCTGTGTGGCTCCTGACGGCGAATCTGAGCTTTTAAACCCGCACCATAGGGAGGTGCATTCAAAGGACCCATAGGTATATTACGCCGTTCTAACCATTCATTCACCTGCTCAAAGTGTTCCAGCTCTTCCCTGGCGATTTTAGTTAACTCCTTGATCATTTTGGCATGAGAAGGATAGCGAAACATTAAATTGAGAGCTACCCCAGCAGCTTTGCGTTCGCAGTGAGCATGATCGAGAAGAATAGTATCTAAATTAGAAATAGCTTGTTCTACCCAAGCATCAGTTGTGGGTTCCTTGAGAGCATTAATAATTGGCAACTGGTCAGAAGAGGACATTGATAATTATGATCCTTAATGATAATTACGTATGTTGTAGCTAGAAATAATACAAGTTGTTACTGTCTGAGACTAATAGTGTCTTATATTTTGCGAATGTGATATTCTAGAAAAGTGGAGAAGAAGACACACAAAAATTAATATGTAGCTCATTCCTTACACATGGATAAGTATGGCTAAAGTCAACTAATAATACAGGAATCTACAAATAACCTAGCTTCTTCACAGAATGATAATCGGAAATTGAGTTAGTATCTCAGGAGCGGTCAGTTTAATGGACTATATTGGAAAGGTACTAGAAAAACTGAAAGAATGGGCAGGCAAGCTCATTGAGTCCCTTTTAGGACCAGAAACTGAGCCGGAACCGGAATTAATTCCGATTCCTGTAAATGATAGATCCCGTCGGCGTTGAAAAGAACCAGGTGGAGAATTTACAGTCCAGTGTCTTGAGTATTCTAGTACTACATGGACCTAATTTGAACTTATTGGGTCAGCGAGAGCCAGGAATTTATGGTTCCCTGACTTTAGAAGCTATTAATGATTTACTAGCAGCAACCGCCAAAAACTTAGGTGTAGAAGTTGTAACTTTGCAATCCAACCATGAGGGGGTGTTAGTTGATGCCATTCATGGGGCTGTAGGGAAACATCAGGGTGTTTTAATTAATGCTGGAGCCTATACCCATACTAGTGTAGCCTTAAGAGATGCGATCGCGGCGGTGAGCTTGCCTGCTGTAGAGGTGCATTTGAGTAACATTTATCGTCGGGAAGAGTTTCGCCATCATTCATATCTGGCAGCAGTTGTGGTGGGGCAAATAAGTGGTTTTGGAGCGCGAAGTTATTTACTAGGTTTGCAGGCATTGGTGCATCATTTGCAAGCAGCTAGTAGTCCGGAATTAAAATAATGTTTGTCATACTCGCCCAAAATTAAGAAGCAGCTACATAACCTATGCGCCACTCTTTAGCCAGTCATTTCAGGGGTACTTTTGTTGGCATATGCTTGGGAGAAACGATTGCTGTTGACAGTGAACAGAAGCAAAAAAGCGAACTTTCACATTGTCAGCTGATTATTCTGGCAGTGATGAATTTGATAGAACAGGGTAGATTCGATTTAAATCATTGGCAAAGCCTGCCACAACAGCATTTTTCCCACCTAGATACAAATTTTAGTCACTCATATAGAGTGCTTCTAGCTACCTTACCAGTAGCTTTATTTTTTCATGATAATTTGACCAAATTACGGCACAACCTGCTTAATTTACTACAAGTATGGCAAGTGGAAGGAGTTTGGCGAGATATAACCTTAGCATTTGCCTATGCCATCGCCCAATCAATGTCAGAAAAGTTACATTCAAGTACTCTCAACTCACAAATAATTTCCTTTATTGGTGAAACTTCAAGCGTACTTCCACAAAAATTATTAAAACTTAATTATTTGTTAGAACAGCAGGCTGGGTTAGCCAGAGCAAAAACAGAATTAGGTGGAGTAGAATCGCCCAGCAGTATGATGGCAATGACATTTTACTGTTATTTGAGTACCATAGAAGACTTTCGTGTAACAATTCTACGTTCGGTACAAATTAGTAGTAATTTACAGTCCATTCCTATCCTTGTGGCCTGCCTCTCAGGAGCTTATAACAGTACAGTAGGTATACCTGTGAGTTGGCAAGCCCGATTGTCATCTCCACGGCTGCCACAACGGCAACGAAGTGAATTTTTACAAATGTTAGAATTAGCAGATGCCTTGCTGGCAGATTGGTCGGGATTGTATGAGTTAAACTCAGATAAAACCGATATGACTCAAGGAGGATTAGCTATAGATAAAAATTTAGTCAGCTTACAAGCAATCGCAGCCCCTAATGTTATCCGCTGATACAATCTTCTAATTTTCCCCATGCCATTTACCTGTTTCCAGATATTGGCAACCAACAATTGCTGCACCAGCTGATGTCATGACAGGGATAATTTCACACAATTTGCTACTTACAGATTAATGGAGGAAGATTAGCAATGAGAGAGTCGGACATCTACACACAACAGTATCTGGTTGAATAGTAAAGTCAGTGAAAACCAAGACTCCTCTGAATTTGAGTTTAAGCTCAATCAAATTACATTACCCTGTTGTATTTACATTATCCGTAGTATGTCTTACAGGGGCAATGGGTCATAAGTTATACAACCAGCCCAAGCTAAAGGCAGGAACTATCGCGCCACAAACGATTATCGCCCCCAAAGCTGGTAGAATTGAAAACAAAGAAAAAACTCAGAGAAACCGGCAAGCAGCCAGTCAAAGCTCCGTAGCAGTGTTAATGGTCGATACCTCCGCAAACGAACAAATCGACCAAAACTTACAGCAGCTGTTGAGTCAGCTCAATAACGTTCGTACTACAGCAGGTTCGTTCCCTTTTATCGATGTTTCCATCTTATCCCTTGGGTCACAACGTTACTTGCGTTCCTCTAATGATAGGGACTGGAAAGCATTACAAATAGCTGTAGAGCATTACAGAAAGCAAAAATCAGGACGTTTAACTGGTGGAAAACCCTCGCAAATTAATCAGGTGCAGCGAACTCCACCCAATAGCCGTATATCTAATGATGATTCAACTGAATTTGATCGAGCAGTAGGAGAAATAGCAGCCCATCGCCTTAATACCTCTGCCCAAAATCTATCTTCGTTAATTTCAGAAATATCAGCAGCTCGTCAAACCTACGCTCAAGCTGTGAAAAAGCTTTTAGATATAGTCGAACGACAGAAACAGCCAATCTTTGCCCAAAGCAATATTTTGGATATATCCGATGATGATTGGACAAATACACAAATGGGAATCCAAGACATCACCCAAAGAATACTATCCCAAGGTATTTCACCAGGATTGCCAGAAAATATATTACCAGATGCAGTTAGGCTAAATGTCCAGGCTTCCATACCGAAAGATGGCGAACAAGTCGCAACTATTATTTTATTACAAGTACTCCAACCCAACCTGCAAAAAGACGAAGCCAAAACCAGTTTGCAAGCCCAACAGGCTGCGGCTGAAGTTCCACCCGTCATAGAGTCTGTGAAAAAAGGAGATATAATCGTTCACAAGGGAGCAACCATTACTCAGTGGCAATTTACAGTCCTAGAATACTATCGCCTCAGTCGTCGAGGAATTAACTGGTGGGGGTTGACATATTTGACATGTGCTGTAGTTGCAGGTATCGGTGTTTTTATCCTGGTGCAGCGACGTACCCAACTGCGGTTGCGACAAAGAGATTGCTTATTATTTTTGTTGTTAACCTTAAGTATTCCCTTAGTATTGACATTTAACATTGATTATGCAGGTTGGAGTAGCATTGGTTTATTGCTAGGGAGTTTTTACGGTGCGACCTTAGGGGTAACAGTGATTGGATTATTGTTACTAGTATTACCCATTGGTTTAGAAATTAGTAACATAGCTGCGATCGCTGGTGCCGCTGGGGGTATATTAGGTAGTTGTGTGGCGAAAAGGCTGCATTCACGGGAAGAATTGGCATTATTAGGAATTGCGATCGCTCTTACCCAAGGTGGAGTACATTTAATTATTAGGCTTGCTCTGGGAGGTTTAGTCTTTGGTCCAGCTTCCTATTTAATACTTCAAGAAGCCGTATTTTTTGGTTTATCTGGTTTAATTTGGAGTATTGTCGCTTTGGGGTTAAGTCCTTACCTAGAAAAAATCTTTGATTTAGTCACCCCAATTAGATTAGCAGAATTATCCAATCCCAATCGCTCCTTATTACAGCAACTAGCGACAAAAACACCAGGGACATTTCAACATACCCTATTTGTAGCTACCTTAGCCGAAGCTGCTGCCAAAAAATTAGGATGTAATGTGGAATTAGTCAGGGCAGGTACCTTATATCATGATATTGGTAAAATGCATGACCCCCAAGCCTTTATTGAAAATCAAATGGGGGGACCAAACAAACACGATACAGAAATTCAAGACCCTTGGAAGAGTGCAGAAATTATTAGAAAGCACGTCACAGAAGGCTTAGTAATGGCGCGTAAACATAGTTTACCCACAGCAATCCAGGCTTTTATCCCCGAACATCAGGGTACCATGCAAATTGCTTACTTTTATCACCAAGCCCAACAAATAGCCAAGGAAGATTCCACTTGTACAGTGGATGACAGTGACTTTCGTTACTATGGACCAATTCCCCAATCTCGGGAAACGGGTATTGTTATGTTAGCAGATTCCTGTGAGGCCGCATTGCGATCGCTTAAAGATGCGACCCCAGAAAAAGCCTTGGCAATGGTAAACAATATTCTCCGCGCTCGATGGCAAGATGAACAATTGCTAGAATCCGGACTCAAACGGGAAGAAATTACAGAAATTGCCGAAATTTTTGTGCAAGTTTGGCAGCAGTTCCATCACAAACGGATTGCTTATCCCAAATTAAAAGCTAGTGTTCGTCGGGGAGAGTGAGGAAGAGTGAGGGAGTGAGGGAGTGAGGGAGTGAGGGAATTATTTTCATGGCTTGGTTGTGGGATTTGACCGTGAGGAATTAGCTTGACAGATATATGGAATGATGGAGATATCGCACTACGGGCAAGTCAAAAGTCAAAAGTCACGCATTTTACTGCTCATAGGTTTGCTGCGTTAAACAATGTCCTCACCTATATGCGTACTGCTATAGTTGGGTTTTTAGCTTCTAATTTATTTCAACATGGCAAAAGCCTGCATGGGCAGGCTCAACAATAGTAAGCATGAAATTAACCAGCCAAGGTTATACCAATCTGACATATAAACCATCCGTCGGTAAAAATGACTGTGATGATGGAAAGCCGAAAAACTTATCCAGTAACAATTTTACAATCCAAAATCCAAAATCCAAAATCTAAAATGGTATTATTTGACTTTCTGTTTAATAAAGGTAACAATTTGGGCTAACTGCTTCTTCAGACCATCAATTTCTGCTTGCATCTTAGTAATTTTTGCATTTAGTGCCTCGATTTCTGCTGCTGAACTTGCCTCAGAAGCCGCGTTTACTAGTGGTGATGTTTCTTTGGTAACACTTGCGGTGGGAGAAGCTTCTTCACGGGGTAGCTTTGCCTTTGCCATCGCTGACTTAATCGCAACAATCAACTGTTTTTGATCGAAAGGCTTGCCGAGAAATTCAAAATACTTAAAGGGCTCTGTAATTTTTTCAACTACCTCTTCCTTGCGACCAGACATAATCACCAGAGGAATTTTTCTCAATTCCGGTTGTGCCTGAATCTCTTGAAAAACTTCCCAGCCATTCATTTTTGGTAGTAGAAAGTCTAACATGATTAGACTCAGTTTTTCTTTACGGATTAAATTTAATCCTTCGAGTCCATCTTTAGCTTCCAGTACCTGAAAATTACCTGGAGGTAACATTTCTCGTACTTTCACCCTGACAACTGTAGTGTCATCAATAACTAGGATTTTGTTACTTGCCACGACTACTTGCTCTAACAGAAACTTTTGTTTTAGAAGGCGTTTTCACCAACTGCATTGGAGAATGTTCCCACTATATCCAAAATTTCCGGGAATTGGGGGATAGTATATTCTGGGATAATTGAAGACAATACAAGTATTTTATACGACTCATACTGTGAATAATACTGGCATATGGAACTGAACAGTAGAGGTAGGGGTGTGGAAAATTTACCCATGAATTGCGTAAGCTACATGAAATAACTTCCGTTTGTCCACGCTTTCTAAGCAAACAGTAAACTCTACTCCAAGCCACTGCACCTCTACTTGGGGAATGGCTTACCGTCCAGTGCAACTTCTTACTGATAACTGATAACTGAAATGACTTCGAGCAAACAAACCCAATTGAGATCCCAAATCGCTGCCATGCCCTCATGGTTACGTCGTCCCATTGGCAAAGCTAGCGAGCTTTCCACGGTACAACGCATCATTAAACAGCGGCAAATTCACACAATTTGTGAAGAGGGGCGGTGTCCTAACCGGGGAGAGTGTTATTCCCAAAAAACGGCTACATTCCTACTCATGGGACCTACCTGTACCCGTTCTTGTGCTTTTTGTCAAGTAGACAAAGGTCACGCGCCCATGCCCATTGACTTAGAAGAGCCACAGAAAGTGGCGGAGGCAGTCAAAATTTTAGGATTGCGTTATGTAGTTCTGACTTCTGTAGCTCGTGACGATTTACCAGATCAAGGTGCCGGTCATTTTGTCAAGACTATGGAGGTAATTCGTCAATTGAACCCCATAACTCAAATTGAAGTGCTAACACCGGATTTTTGGGGTGGTGCTGGTGCGGGCGAACAAGGACAACGGCAACGAATTCAGCAAATTGTGTCAGCGAAGCCCGCTTGTTACAATCATAACATTGAAACTGTACGTCGCTTAACTCCACCAGTGCGTCGAGGAGCTAAATACGATCGCTCTTTATGGGTGTTGCAAGTAGTCAAAGAAATCGACCCCTCCATCCCCACTAAATCTGGTTTGATGTTAGGACATGGTGAAACCGTGGAGGAAGTCATAGAAGCAATGGCAGATTTAAGAAAAGTAGAATGCGATCGCATCACCATTGGTCAGTATATGCGCCCCTCTTTAGAACATTTACCAGTACAAAAATATTGGACTCCAGAGGAATTTGAAGAACTAGGTGCGATCGCCAAAGAAATGGGATTTTCCCATGTCCGTTCCGGTTCCTTGGTTCGTAGTTCTTACCACGCAGGGGAGGAGGAGTGAGGGAGTGAGGGAGTGAGGGAGTGATGGAGTTTGGGGAGATGGGGAGATGAGGAGTGTGGGGAGTGTGGGGAGTGTGGGGAGTGTGGGGAGATGGGGAGATAGGGAGTGTGGGGAGATGGGGAGATGGGGAGATGGGGAGATGGGGAGTGTGGGGAGATGGGGAGATGGGGAGATGGGGAAGATGAAATAATTATTCCTTCCCTCCTTCACTCCTTCCCTCCTTCCCTCCTTCCCTCCTTCCCTCCTTCCCTCCTTCTGCATCTAAATCGTGCCCTTAAATAGACCTTTAGGACGGATTAATAGCACGGCAATCATAATTACCAAAGCTACAGCTTGTTTGTATTGGGAACCAAGCCAGGGAGTACTAACTTCCTGGACAATACCAATGATAAAAGCACCAGCGATCGCACCGTAAGGATTGCCAATTCCACCCAAAATTACTGATGCGAATAATGGTAAAATTAAGAACCAACCCATATTAGGTCTAACTGCGGTAATCAAGCCGTACATACTACCACTCAAAGATGTAATACTACCAGCAATTACCCATGTCCAAATCACAACTTGATCAACATTAATACCTGATACCCTAGCTAAGTCCAAATCATCAGCCACTGCACGCATTGCCTTACCAATCTTGGTATTTTGCAGTAGGTAATGTAGTGCTAAAATTGCCACCACAGCCAATGCCAGGACTACTAATTGATTTTGGGGCACATTTAAACCAAATATTTTTAAAGCAGGAGTGATAGGCAAATCATAGTTTTTGTTACTACCACCCCAAATAAAAATAATGCCGTTACGCAAAAATAAAGCTAGTCCAATGGAGATGATAATAAAAGTGGTGGAAGTAGCGCGAATAGAGCGCATCCTAGACCAGAGTAATTTTTCTGATATAAGCATTGCAGCTACCGTTCCTAGTGCTGCTATTAACATTGACAGCCAAATATTTACTCCTAGTGAATTAACTAAAAAAGTGAAATACGCACCCAAACTCAGAAAATCACCATGAGCAAAGTTAGACAACCGTAAAATACCATAAGTTAAGGTGAGTCCAACAGCAGCTAGAGCAATAATGCTTCCCACAGCTATGCCATTGATTATTAATTGAACAAATTGTGCATCCATATTTTGACAATATTTACCTGAAGTTCTTATAATTTCTATCGCAGAGGAAGACAAGGAAGTGAAAGAGGGAAAGAGTGAAGGAGTGAAGGAGGGAAGGAGGGAAGGAGGGAAGGAGGGAAGGAGTGAAAGAGGGAAGGAGTGAAAGAGGGAAGGAGTGAAAGAGGGAAAGAAAATTGAGTGGAGTTTTCAGTTTTTCGGTTATTTATTCTCAAAGCTGTAGACGCTATGCGTCTACACTCCATCACTCCATCACTCCATCACTCCCTCACTCCCTCACTCCCTCACTCCATCACTCCCTCACTCCCTCACCCCATCACTCCCTCACCCCTCTTCCCAAGATTGTGATTTCATACACTCCTTTTTGCTGTCCCCGTCACATTCGATGGGGTTAATTTTGGTTTATAAATAATAAAGGAAATGTGAGCTAATATACATAAGATCCTACTTTCATTTCGTTTACAGCCATAATAGTTATGTTTGTTTGGCGGTCTAGTTGACCATGCAGCAGTATTCAAGCTTACCAGAAGGTAACCCCCAGGTAGATGAAGTGCCAAATCTTTTGGCGACAATTCAGCAACTTCGTGCTGAGTTGTGGTTAGAACGTAGCTTGAAACAGTTGCAAAACCACTTCAACGATCACTTGGCTTCTACTTTGTTACCAGAGAAAGAAGTCATAATCTTAGAAGCAGAAATTTTTCAAACATTCCTAGATGAACTCCAAGTGGCTCTGAGCGCAAGTGAATTAGTGACTGTTACCAGAAGTTGTTTGGCGGTTGCACTTTTACCACCAAAAACAGATGTAGCCACAATTGTCTACCTTTCCAACTCCCCAGAAGAAGATTTACAAGATCCTTGGGTAGGACAAATTATTGTTGAGCAGAGAAAGCTATCCTTAAAGCTATCGGCAGAAATCAAACTTCAGGACTTAGAAAATTTAGAACAGCAAGTACCCCAAAAAGCTTGGCGTTTACCAGATAGCTCTTTCCCCTTTACAGCTTGGCTAATAATTGACACGGAAATGCTATTACCTGGAGAAGAAGCACAGGTTGATTTAGCAACTCAACTAATACCCCGACTAATAAAAGATGCGGTTCAACAATGTGCCCAAGCTTTAGAGCAGCTGACACAAATACAATCTTTACAACAGTCGCGTCAGCATTTAGAGAAGTTGAATCAAGAGCTAGAGCGTACCAATCAACTCAAAAACCAATTTCTGGCAAATACTAGCCACGAAATTCGCACTCCTTTGAGTTCCATTCTTGGTTTTACCCAACTGCTGTTAGCTAAAGGTTACGATCCCACCCAAGAGAAAAATCAAGAATATTTAAATATCATCCTCTCCAGTGGCAAACATTTATTGGCATTAATCAACGATATTTTAGATTTATCCAAAATTGAAGCCGATCAACTAGAGGTACAGTGGGAAAAAGTAAATGTACCAGAGTTATGTAGTAATGTTTTGGCACTAGTAAAGGAAAAAGCTAGCAACAAGGGTTTGAAACTGCGACAAGAGATAGACGATCACGTTACAACCCTAGTAGCAGATCCTTTAAGGCTGAAACAGATGCTGTTGAATCTATTGTTCAATGCCCTCAAGTTTACCAGTAGTGGGAATGTAGGCTTAAAGGTGCAACTCAATGGTTCATTCATGAATTTTACCGTCTGGGACACTGGTACAGGCATTCCCAAAGAACTACAAAGCCAACTTTTTCAACCCTATTGTCAAATTACTAATGCTGTAACTAGTCGTGGGGAAGGTACTGGCTTAGGTTTAGTTGTCACTAAGCAACTAGCTGAAATTCATGGTGGTTGGATAGAAGTGGAATCGGATGTAAATAGAGGTTCTCAGTTTACCATCGCCCTACCCTTAATTCCATCTGCTGCATTGGAGCAACTCCCGGAATTAACCAGTCAGGAGGAAACAGAACAAGAGAAGCAAGGAATAGATGCTTCTGTTTTTTTATCTCCTGCTTCTGCCGATATTTTGTTGCTAGAGGATGATTTAGCAAATGCCCAGATGATACAAACGTATCTAGAAAACAATGGGTATCGGGTAACTTTAGTCAAGAGTGCGGCTGAAGTTTGGCAAGTTCTCACACAAATTAGCCCAGTTGTTATTTTAATGGATATCCAATTACCAGACAGCAATGGCTTGGAATTAGTGCAGCAATTGCGACAACATCAGCAATATCGGCAAATTCCCCTGATTGCTCAAACTGCAATGGCAATGAAAGGCGATCGCGAAACTTGTTTGAGTGCGGGGGTCAATGAATATATTTCTAAGCCAATTGATTTATCCCTATTAGCAAAGATGATTGCCAAATATAGCATTCCAGAAAAGAAGTAAATCTTTGCTGATACAAAGCATAGAGTATAAGCTGTGGCGTATTTAATTTCTATATCGGACGCGGGCTTAGAGGCTCGCACTACAATAATTTGAAGTTTTCACCTTATACAATTTAGCTGCACAGCAGCTTAGCACTACGCACTAGGGAATAGAGAACTCTTAACAGCTGGCTATCAAAAGGTTTGCTGGATTTAGAAATGTCCGCGCCCTAACTTGGTAGTCCTATATTTTTACAGCTAGCTGATTTTGAGTAAAATGCACTCTACATAAAGGAAGATTCTGACAGATCATCTGCTCATCTTCCTTTTCTTTTTTGCTACCCAAAATTAATAAAATAGTACTTAATTACTAAATATATATATTTAATCATCTACCCAAGGAATGATAAATATGTTTTTAGCACGCAAATAAGTTAATACTTACAAACATGTATTTTTTTATACCACAAATTAGAGTAATAGAATTTACATGAATATTTGTTCAAGTCTCTATTAAATGTATTATTTGAATGGAATACATATTTTATACATCTTATATCAATCTCTAAGTCTCTATTTTCGCCAATTTATGCAACTTATCTCGACATGATTCCTAAAAATGTTACCTGAATATAAATAATATGGCATCTTACAGCATATTACAAGTTTATGAGGCAGCAAATATCCAGTCTTAATTTGAATAAGTCAAGGTTGTTTATCCTGCCGATGTAGCTCACGGATTTGAAAAGTGCTATATTTGTGTCTCTGTCCTAATGACAACTGTTCATGTGGAAAAAAACATGAGCAGATATTTTGTCACAACTATATGTCATGAAATATTGACATATCAGTAAAATAGCTGAGTTTGTCTAGTGTTTTAAAATACATTTTTGTATTAATAATTTTAATTTTTTAACAAAAAATGATAAGTTATATTGCAATACTGATGATTAACTTAATTATTCGCAAGTCATCTTATGATATTGTTTCATGTCCTTAACATTTATTGACGAGGACGTTAAGACGTAATCTATCGATACAGTTGTTGATAGTATTTAAAAATACATGGTAAATCGTTAGGGTCAATTTTTACAAAAATTCCAGGCGATCGCGGATATATTTTTGTTATTCAAAAACTTAATGTTTAAATAACGATTAAATTTTCAATTTGAACAACAGACTTTATAACAGATAGTCAAGATGAAAGAAGTATTGGCATTAATTGAGAAAGAAGAGAAGGAATTCTCTCAACTACCATTCTTTGCATTTCTCAAAGATAGAACTATAGACCCGCGACAAAGACTTTCATGGACTCCCTATGCCGCTCCTTTAATTATGGGATTTGCGGATATGAATAAATATATTTTTCGGAAAGAAACCTCAGAAGATAAGATTCAAAAATTGATCAACAAACATACTTATGAAGATGATTATCATTGGGAATGGTTTTTAAAAGATATTGACAAATTAGGATTTGATAAGTCGCAAAAATTCAGTGATTCTTTGAGGTTTATTTGGGGTGAAGAGACGGTAAAAACACGATTACTTTGGCAGGAGATTGCTCTGCTTATATATCAAGCAGATCCTATCATTGTATTATCAGCGATTAAAGCAGAAGAAGCAACTTGGAATGTTGTTCTACCTGTAACTTGTGCAGTAACGAATGAAATTCAAAAACTTACTAAACAAAGATTTGATTATTTTGGTAAAAGTCATCTTGATGCTGAAAATAATCATGGCATAGATACAGATGAAATACAAGATTTTTTGCTCACAATAGAACTAACAGAGGAGCAGAAAAATAAATCTTTTGATGTTGTTCATAGGATATTTAAGTTATTTACAGAAATAGTCAATGACTTTATGGTATATGCACGTAACTATCCTACTGATAATTATCTGAAATTGCATAGTATAGTTAAGCTAAAAAATGAAAGCCAAGAAAGCTTTTCTAGCAATAATAAAGTATAAATATCCTTTCAAAAATAAAATATGATCCCTAGAAAAGATTTACGATTGTATTTGATGATTTAGGTAGTTTGTCCAGTTCAGTAAACGAAGGAAACAGCTAGTATGGTATTATTCTTTGACTATTTAATAATTGGTGCTGGTCCAGCAGGATTGCAATTGGGATACTTTTTAGAAAAAGCCAATCGCAATTATATGATATTAGAATCTGGTGATTCTTCAGGAACTTTCTTTAAGAAATATCCTCGCCATAAAAAATTGATCTCTATCAATAAAGTTTATACAGGTTATGAAGATCCAGAAATAAACTTAAGATGGGATTGGAACTCTCTGATTAGTGATAGTGAGAAGATGCTGTTTAAACATTACAGCAGAGACTACTTCCCACACACCGATGACTTAGTTAGGTATCTTGAAGATTTTGCTGATTATTTTAACTTAAAAATTAAATATAATTGCAAAGTTACTAACATTGCCAAAAAAGATAAGTTCATACTTACAGACAGCAATGGTGATGTTTATTTAGCTTCTCGTTTAATCATTGCTACAGGTTTGAGTAAGCCATATATACCACCAATTCCAGGTATTGAACTAGCAGAGAACTATACTGATGTCTCTATAGAACCAGAAGATTTTGCAAATCAAAAAGTATTGATTATTGGTAAAGGTAATTCTGGTTTTGAAACAGCTGATAATCTAGTTGGTACTGCTTCCATGATACACATAGCTAGCCCAACTCCCTTATCAATGGCATGGAAAACTAAATATGTAGGACATCTGCGAGCAGTCAATAATAATTTTCTAGATACTTATCAATTAAAATCACAAAATGGAGTAATAGATGCACATATTAACAGAATAGACTATGTAGATAGTAAATATGTAGTATCTTTTTTGTACACTCATGCTAATGGAGAAGAAGAGGAAATTATTTACGATCGCATCATAGTTTGTACAGGATTCCGCTTTGATGATTCTATTTTTGATGAATCTTGTAAACCAGACTTAACTATCAATGACAGATTTCCAAATCAGACTGCTGAATGGGAATCATCTAATATCAAGAATTTGTATTTCGCTGGTGTATTGACACATATGCGGGATTATAAAGCAAAACAATCAGGATTCATTCATGGATTTCGCTACAATATCCGAACCCTACACCATATATTAGAATATAAGTACCATCACCGCCCCTTACCATATCAGTTAATTACTCCTAGTGCAGAAAGTTTAACAGATGCAATTATTAGGAGAGTTAATGTTAGTTCGGGTTTATGGCAACAAACAGATTTTCTTTGTGACCTAATTACTTTATCTAAGGATGGCAAAAGTGCTAAATACTATCAAGAGTTACCGAAAGAGTACATATACGAGAGTGAATTAGGAAAATGTGAAAACTATTATCTAATTTCTTTAGAGTTTGGATATCAGATTGACGAGATACTCGATCCATTTGCGATCAATCGTGTTCATAAAGATGATGCTAAAAACGCCTCCCAAAGTGCTTTTATACATCCAATAATTCGACATTTTTGTGGAAATAAAATGATTGCAGAGCATCATGTTATTGAAGATTTAGCCAGCGAGTGGTTAGAAGATGTACATATTAAGCCTTTGTTGGAATTTTTGTATAATCAGCTATTATACAAATTTCCTCTCACGAAAGTAGCTTAGTTCATTTTTTGTCAATTTACTATACAATATTAAGTTTTAGAACAATTTTGACTCACCATGAATATCACAAAAGAATTAGCAGATTTTTCAAGACTAAAGGAAAACGGTAAAGTTCAAACACCTCAGAATACTTTGATTCAAATGATTATAGGTACTTGGATATCCCAATCTATCTATGCAGTAGCAAAATTAGGTATAGCCGATATAATCAAGGATGAAGTTAAAAGCATTAAAGAATTAGCAAAAGCTACTGATGCTGATACATCTTACTTGTATCGATTACTTCGTACTCTTGCTAGTATTGGTATCTTCACAGAAGTAGAGCCACAAAGATTTGCACTAACTGAGATAGCTCAATATCTTCGTAAAGATGTTCCTCATTCTTTACATTCCCTTGTACTGATGCTATCTGATGAATGGCATTGGAATTCTTGGGGAGATATTGTTGAGATTATCAAAACAGGTCAACCAGCTTTATGTCGTCTATATCAAGCTAGCAATGCTTTTGAATATTTTGAAAAAAACCCAATTGCTGGAGAATTATTTAATCATGCTATGAGTAATGCCTCCAAAAACATTCATACGGCAGTTGTTGATAGTTATGATTTCTCCAATATAAACAAAATTGTGGATGTGGCAGGAGGTCACGGTACACTCATAGCATCTATACTTAAAGCCAATTTACACATACAAGGTATTCTTTTTGATATGCCTAATGTAGTTACAGGAGCGAAGGAATTATTACAACGAGAAGGGGTTATGAGTCGTTGCCAGACAATAGGTGGAAATTTTTTTACATCTATTCCTGGCGATGGTGATGCCTATATAATGTCTCACATTATACATGATTGGAGCGATGAGGATTGTATTAAAATTCTCAAGAATATTCGCAAGGGTATAACTGCTAAAGGTAAATTACTTGTTATTGAAACTGTTATCCCTTCAGGTAATGAATATCACTTTGGTAAGTGGCTAGATTTAGATATGCTCACCATGTACTCTGGTGGTCGAGAGCGTACTAAAGCGGAATTTGAGAAAATTTTCCAGGCCGCTGGCTTTAATTTAAATCGCATTGTACCAACAACTTCTCATGTCAGTGTGATTGAAGGAATATGTGCATAGTATTATCTCTCTCAAAGAAATAGTAAATATTGCTTTTCATCCACACATAGGGAATATTTATTCATTTTAAGGGTCATTATTTATGGCTCCAAAATAATAGACAATCATCTAGGAAAAATATTTTATAGAGGAGCATTGTTAATAATATGTCATCGAAATTAAAAACTCCAATTTATGATTTATTCTCTCCTGAAAATTTATTAAATCCCTATTCACTGTTTAAGAAATTACGTTCTGAACACCCTGTTTACTTTTCGGAATTGAATGGATTTTGGATATTAACACGTTATGCCGATGTATATGAAGCTTTGCATGATGAACGTTTAAGCTCCAATCGCAATCAATTATATATAAATAGATTCCATAATATTGATATTAACGCTGTTAATAACTTTATTAATCTGGCATCAAATTTTCTAGTAGAAGCAGATCCACCAGAACATACAACACAGCGAAAAATTGTTCTACCGGGATTTACGAATGCAGCAGTAAAGACTTGGCGTTCAACAATACAAGAAACTATCAAAGATTTATTAGATAAATTCCAAGGAAAGCATTCAATTGATATTGTGACTGACTTGTCTGGAATACTTCCGGGATTAGTGATGACTAAAATCTTTGGAATACCAGAAAAACATAGGGATAACTTTATCAAATGGGCATTAGATATAGGTGCTTTTTGGGGAACCCCAGATAGTCAAAATATTCAAGCAATTGCTTCCCAGGCTAATCATTCAGCAGCATATTTTAGTGCTTTAATCAAACAAATTATTGCAGAAAGAAAGGAAGAACCAGGAACTGACATCATTAGTTTACTCATTGCTGCTTATGAAGAAAATGGAATAGATTTAAACAAACTACCATCCTCGTGTGTGGAAATATTAATTGCTGGTTATGTGACAACTACCGATTTAATTGCAAATGGAGTTCATGCGCTGTTAGAGCATCCTGAAGAATTACAGAAGTTGAAAGATAATCCCGAACTCATTAACTCAGCTATAGAAGAAATGATTCGTTTTGATACACCTGGTCCTATCATATTACGCATTGCGAAAGAAGAACTCTGTATAGGTGGCAAGAATATTTCTCAAGGTAGTGTCATTGCTTTGGCACTTGGAGCAGCTAATCACGATCCTGAAAAGTTTGACTCACCAGAGGTTTTTGATATTACACGATCACCTAATGAACATCTTGGTTTTGGTAAAGGGATTCATTCTTGTTTAGGAGCAATACTAGCCAGAATGGAATTAAATATTTGCTTTACAACACTACTTAGGAGAATGCCAAATATGATGCTCTCTCCAGAGAAACCACCAATACCTAAACGTGAAAATTTAATTTTTAAAGGTTTTCATTCCTTACCAGTAAAGTTTTAGTATGTTGTAAGGTGGGCAGTGCCCACCTTACATTTCTTGAGAAGTTGGAAGAGTATCTGCATTTACACAGGAATCATAATCATAAACTCAGTTCCTTCTCCTGGTACAGCACTACAGTTTAATTGACCCTTGTGCTTGTCCACAATAATTTGATAACTAATGGAAAGTCCCAAGCCCGTACCGCTTCCTACAGGTTTAGTAGTAAAAAATGGGTCAAATATTTTTTCTTGTACTTCCTCCGGTATCCCAGAACCATTATCAGCAATTCTAATTTTAACTGTAGAGTCTTCCATTAATTCTGTACTAATACGAATCTGGAGATGTTTTAACTGAGAATCTTCTCCCATAATTTGCTCTTCCAAAGCATCGATGGCATTGCTGAGAATATTCATAAATACCTGATTTAATTGACCTGGATAACAATTAACCTCAGGAAGTTGGTCATATTCTTTGATAACTTCAATTTCCTGGCGATCATTCTTTGCTTTGAGACGATGCTGTAAAATCATTAAGCTATTATCTATGCCTTCATGAATATCTACAGACTTCATTTCTGCTTCATCAAGGCGGGAGAAATTGCGTAAGCTTAAGACAATACTACGAATACGAGAAGTTCCCACTCTCATCGAATTAAGCAACTTTGGTAAATCTTCTGCAAGAAAATCTAAATCTACTTCCTCAACTTTTTCGGCAACTAGCTCGGAAGAATCATTATATTCCTGCTGGTAAACAGAAACCAAGTCTAATAAATCTTCTATATATTCGCTAGCATGATCAATATTGCCATGAATAAAATTAATGGGGTTATTAATTTCATGGGCAATACCCGCTACCATTTGCCCCAACGAAGACATCTTTTCACTTTGAATTAATTGTGTCTGAGTAGTTTGTAATTCTTGCAGTGCTTGTTGCAGACGTTGATTTTTAGTATAGAGTTCTTCGGTTCTTTCTTCGACCTTTTCTTCTAGAGAATGGCTATATTCCTCCAGTTTCTCTTTTGCCTGGGATAATTTTTGGTAGAGTGTGGCATTTTTCAGGGAGATAGCTGCCTGGGTCGTAATTAATTTCAGAAATTCTATGCGATCATATGTAAATGCGCCTGTAGTGAAATTATTCTCCAGATACAATATGCCAATAAACTCTCCTTGATTCATAATCGGCATACATAGAATACTTTCTGGTTGTTCTCTCTTGATGTAACTATCCTTTACCAGAGCAGTCTCTCTACTCACATCATCAATTACAACTATTTCTAATTTATGCTTAACCTGATTAATTAAAGTTAGAGGAATATCTTTACTCCAGTCGAGAGGAATATTAGGAAACTCTACTTTAGGGGTTGTAGAAGTTGTACTAAAGCTAACGGCTGTGTACTTTAAAGTATCATTTTCCTGCAACATTAAAGTACATTTAGAAGCTCCTGCATTTTCCATCATTATTGACATTAAATTAGAAAGCAACTGCTCCATATCTATTTCCCCAGATAATGTTTGGGAAGCTTTAATTGCACCCGCTAAATCTAGGGAATTAGAAACAATACTTCTAGAGGTAAAGATAGTTTGGCGATTTTCTATAGAGGAAATTAGGCGATCACTCAACGTATTCGTATTTATGTTTTGGGTAGTTGTTTTGTTTGGATAACCATTGATTCTGAGGTTTTCTTGTTGAATAACCAAAGTAAGTAACTGGGGATACCGTTGAGCTAAATCATCAATTTTGGCTTTTGCCCCCCAACGGCTATAACCATAATAAGCTTCTGTCAAATAGGCTTGGGCAATGTTTTGTTTACCCCATTCCAAATAAAACTTACCTGCTAGTTCGTTAGCTAAAGCTTCCTCATGGGTGTACTCATTTTCTTTAGCTCCAGCAATGGCGCGATCGTACATTTCCATTGCTTCTAAATAGTTACCTAAAACTCTATGCTTTTCTGCTTCTACAAGTTCAAATTTGTGTAAATAATTCATTGGGGCATGATTTGCCCAATGCTGCATTTTGTCTTGGTTTACTTGTACCTTTTCTAATATTTGCGATCGCCCGGATTCAGAACTATTGAGATAAACCGCTAATCTTGCCAATGAATCATAGAAATGGAATTGAGCGGTAAATAGCATTCCAGTTGCAACTTGCAAGTAATTTTCTGCCTTTGAGGCATTCTCAATCGCTTGAGGGAAATCAGCAAGTAGATAACATAGCTGAAGCTTACAGAGATATATAGTGAAAATTCCAAATGCATCATTAGTTTCTAAATGAATTGGTAACATTTTTTCTTCATCATAAGCTGTACCAATTAAAAGTAATGACTCTTGTAAATTCCCCTGTAAATTCAGGATAATCTGCCGATATATTTCATTCCAGCATTCAATTCTGTCTTGTTTAATTTGTTTAATAGCATTGCTATATCTACCAAGCTCTTGCTCTAAATCAGTTAAGTTTTGACCTACATAATATGCATGGTATGAATAGACATACATAGCATAAGCCGCAAATTCTAAATCTCCTGTTTCTAAGCCTGTAGCATAAACATCTAACAGAGGCTTTAATGTTTTTCTGGTATCCTCTTTCCAACTTCTAATAAATTGATTAAAGGTTTCAATTACCTTGACTGAAACTTCTTTGTTATCAAATTTAGACAGTAATTTTTCAGCCAGCTTGCCCCATTGATAGCCCGATTCTATATCTCCAATTACTCCACAAAGAATCAACCCATAACCAACATAGGCAAAAGCTGACAAAGAAGCATTTCCATATTCAAGCGATAGCTTAATTTGTTGTAAACAAATCAGTGGAATCAATTGAGGGTCAGCATGATATACAAAAGCAATGGCGCAGGATAGAATACGCATTTGAGCCAATGGCTTGGCTGCTGTCATCGGCGGTAGTTCTAGTAATTCATTAACACTTCTGTTCCCTAACTTTGCTGATAATTCGCCAATTGCCTGCCCAACATCAGATTCCCTGGGATTTTTGGGAAATTCGATGCCTAAATCTTTAAGAATAATTAGTGCAGTATCAACGGCATCCCTAACTCTATTCTGCGCTCCGTAAGCTTGTATTTTGACCTCATAAATTTTTACTTTATCCAGTAGTGTTTGTACATTCCCTAACACTACCTCAATCCATTTCTCTGTCTGCTGAAAGTCTCCACTCACATATGCTACTTCTGCTGCGGTTTCATACAAACTCAAAGTTAGATTGTATTTGCTTTCCCAACTGTCATCCGCTAATAATTGAATACCAGTATTTAAATAATTTATAGCTGCTTGATAAGCTGTAGCTGCCAAAGCTTTGCTACCAGCAGTCAAATTCATACTAGCTAATTCATCGCGCTCTTCTTGAACTGTAATTAAATCTACTGCGATGTTCAATTGATTGACTACATCAAAGATTCTGTTTTCCAATTCTGCTTTGGAAGTACCTTGTAAAAGTAGTTGACCAATTCTGAGATGGAACTCCTGTTTTTCATCTTCGGAAATGAGAAAATAGGCAGCTTGTTGGACGCGATCGTGAATAAATTTATATCTAATTATATCTGGGTTAGACTGGGCAAGATAATTTTGATTGATAGTATCAGAATTAATCTCTTCTGCTTGGAGTAATTTATAATTATCATTTTCTGGTATGACCAAACCTTCAAGCAATGAATGCCATAAGTCTGCGGCTGTATCTATTTCTGATTGTTGATAAATAATAGAGAGAGTTTTGAGATCGAATAAGTTACCGATGCAGGCAGCTAACTTGAGGACTTCCTGAGTATTTTTAGGTAGTCTCTGTATTTGCATCGCCATAAACTCTACCACATCATCGGTGAGTGTTAATGCCTTTATTTCTTCTATATCATAGCACCATCTGTAAGTATCATAATCAAATCTAATTACTTTATTTTCATAGAAAGATTTAAGTAATTGATTGACAAAAAATGGATTACCCTTGGTTTTATTAAATACCATTTTTGTCAGAGGAGCTGCAACGTTATCAGTACAATGCAAAACATCTTGGAGCAGACAATTTAAATTCTCTTGATTTAATGGTTCTAAGGTAATTGTCTGAATATTTGTTGCTGTTTTTCTGATTTCTTCCAGGGTTATATGTAGTGGATGTGCCTGTGATACTTCGTTATCTCGATATGCACCAATTAATAATAGACTGGTATTTTGATTCGTCAAATCACCCTGGACATTATTATCTGCTGGATAATTATCATTACCAAGCTGATAGGAATTCATTAATAATTGGATAAAATTCAATGATGCGGCATCCGCCCATTGCAAGTCATCCAAAAACATTACCAAGGGATGTTCGACAGTAGTGAAGACTTGAATAAATTTTTGGAATAATAAATTGAAACGATTTTGAGCGGCACTACCAGATAATTCTGCAACTGCTGGTTGTGTGCCAATAATAATTTCTAATTCGGGAATGACATCGATAATAATCTGACCCTGTTTTCCTAATGCCCAGAGAATTTTATTCTTCCACTGTTTGACTTGGGTATCAGTTTCTGATAATAATTGTTCGATTAAATTCCGAAAAGCTTGTACTAATGCCGAAAAGGGTATATCCCTTTGAAATTGGTCAAATTTGCCTTTAATAAAGTAACCGCGCTGTTTAATAATGGGTTTATGGACTTCGTTAACTAATGCAGTTTTACCCACACCAGAGTAACCCGCAACCATTAACATTTCCACATTACCATCTGCTACCCAATCAAAAGCTGCAAGGAGTTGCTCAACTTGCTTTTGCCGTCCATAGAGTTTTTCAGGAATCGTGAAGCGATCGGAAATATCTTTTTCTCCCAGGGGAAAATCGACAATGTTTTGTAATTCTTTCCACTGTAAGAAACAAAACTCTAAATCATGCTTTAAACCTACACAACTCTGATAGCGATCTTCAGCATTTTTTGCCATTAATTTGCTGATGATGTCTGATAAAATTGCGGGCATTCTAGGATTAATACTGCTAACTTTGGGTGGTGCTTTGGCAATGTGGCAGTGAACTAACTCCATAGAGTCATTGCTAGTGAAAGGTAACTGTCCGCAAAGGAATTCAAATAAGGTGACTCCCAGAGAGTAAAAGTCACTGCGGTAATCAATGCCTCGATTCATTCTCCCAGTTTGTTCGGGAGCAATATATGCTAAAGTACCTTCCAATACATTAGGATTACTCAGAGTTTTAATTTCCCTGGGTAAACGAGAAGCAATACTAAAATCGATGATTTTGACTTCTGCTGTATCTGGGTTAACCAGGATATTGTCAGGTTTGATATCCTTGTGAATGATGCGATCGCGGTTTAATAGTTCTAGAATAGTAACAATTTGTAGTGCTATGTGGAAAAAATAACCGATAAACTCGTGTTCCTGGTTCTGGTTAGCATTTCTCCATTGTGCGATTGCTTCATTCAAAGGAATACCACCAAAGTCTTCCATTACTAAGACATAGCCGTTACCATGAGGTTCTAAACTATAGACTTGAACTATACCAGGAATATTTAAGTCTTTGAGAATACTATACTGATTGCGAAACTGGGCTATCTCACTAAAGCTAGGGAAGGGATTCCGCATTAGTTTGAGGATTACAGGTTGTTGGTCTTGTTTTCGGATCGCTTTATATACTAAAGTTCTCCCTCCAGAGTAGATTTGCTCGATAACCCGATAACCAGCAACCATATCTAAAGTATCAAATGACATCATAAGCCTGATATATATTTTTTGATTATCTTGACTACTGTTTAGTATTCCCTTTTGTTATTCTTTTCTATCAAAACCTGCTTGCAAATAATTTGCATCACAAATTCTGTCCTTTTACCTGGAGTAGAATAAAAATCAAATTTGCCACCATGTTTTTCGGTGATGATTTGATGGCTAATGGATAATCCTAATTCAGTAGCCTTGCCAAGGGTTTTAGTGGTAAAAAAAGGCTCGAAAATTTTAGTCATTAATTCCTCTGGAATCCCATTTCCATTATCAGCTATGCGAACTGCTACCCATTGATTCACCAATTGCTCAGTGCTAATTGTAATCTGAAGTTGGGTATTTCCACTACTATAAGCATCTTCCAAGGGATCAATGGTATAGCGCTACGCGCAAGTAATAAGTAATAAGTAATAAGTAATAAGCTTACTAATCAAGGGTTGTAGCTCTCAAAAATGTCCTAACCTAGTCACGTAGCGCTATATTTGCCAGAATATTTATAAGTAGGGCTTGCTAAACAAGTCTTTTGGTGGGGGTAGGGAATAGGAAACAGAGAATAAGCTGTAAAGATACAAAAGTGCAAAGAAACAAGTTAATGGGACTTTACCCAAACAAATGTCCCATCAACACGGGAGCATCTCAATTTTTCAAAAATATCTGGTAGTGAGAGCCGGAAAGCTCATTAATATACAAAGCGGGCAAGATGCCCGCACTACAAACAAGGAGGCAAGATGCCCGCACTACAAGCAAATTTAAACATTTGGGATGCTCCCATCAACACCGTATCATTTTGGCAGGAGACCATACCGCATGTACCCTAAAACAAAGAACTTAATTCCCAATAGTTCCACTCAAGGGGGAAGAGGCACTCGCATAACTCTTCATGGGCATTCTACCCGCTAAATATGCCATGCGACCGGCAACAGCTGCTAGATTCATGGCATAAGCCATTGCTGGGGGATTACTTGAAAGAGCGATCGCACTATTAATTAATAATGCATCTGCGCCCATTTCCATGGCTTGGGCGGCTTCGGAGGGGGAACCAATACCCGCATCTACCACCACTGGTATTTGAGCATTTTCAATAATAATTTGAATATTACTGGCTGTTTTTAACCCCTGTCCAGAACCAATAGGTGCAGCTAAGGGCATCACCGTAGCACAGCCGACTTCTTCTAACCGCTTGGCTAACATGGGATCGGCATTAATATAGGGCAATACTGCAAACCCTTCTTTAACTAGTTGCTCTGCGGCTTCTAAAGTGCCGATGGGGTCTGGGAGTAAATACTTGGCATCGGGTATCACTTCTAACTTGACAAAATTATTGTCTTCCTGCCCCAGTAGCTTTGCCATTTCTCTTCCCAAACGGGCAACCCGAATCGCCTCTTCAGCAGTTTTACAACCAGCAGTGTTCGGCAGCATCCATATTTTCTGCCAATCTAAGGCTTCTGCTAACCCTTCATGTCCGGGAGCTTTGGTTTGTACCCTTCTGACGGCAACGGTGACAATTTGGCAACCACTGGCAACAACGCTATGTTGCATTGATTCAATGCTGGCATATTTCCCTGTCCCCGTCATTAACCGGGAAGTAAAGCTTTTACCGGCAATAGTAAGGGGTGTATCTTGGGTAGGAAGTTGGAGACTGGTAGTGGGGACGGTGAGGGGAAGACTAGGAGAATGAGCGAGCATGGGAGAATTTTTCGGTGATGGGGATTGGAAACGGGAGTAATGGAAATGTTCAAGCTGGGGATCGGACTTTTGCTGACAAATTAAGTCTGCGATTAACCTAGCTGTAATCGGTGCTAAAAGAATACCATTGCGATAATGTCCTGCGGCAAAGGTGAGGTTGTCACAGTGACTAGTACCAAGGATGGGTAATTCATCGGGGGTACTGGGACGGAATCCCCACCAAAATTCTTCAATGGCATATTCCTGTAATTGGGGATAGAGGCGAGTTGCTGCTGCTAATAAGGTTTGGATGCCACCTGGGGTGTTGTGGGGAGTAAAACCAACATCTTCGGTGGTAGCACCAATAATAATTCTGCGCTCACGCCTTGGTACTATGTAAATATTTTCCCCAAATAACACTCTGGTTAAAGGCAATGTGGGCATCGATTCCGGCACTCGGAGACTGAGCATTTGCCCTTTTTTCGGTTTTACGGGTAGGGGAAACAATTCATTGGACCAAGCTCCCGTAGCCATCACATAATGGTCTGCCTGGAGTAAACCCCCATTGGTTTGTATGCCTACCACTTGGCGTTGCTGTTGTAAAATTGCTTCTGCCTGGATACCTTCTTTTAATTCGATCCCCAAGGATTGAACTGCTGTTAACAACACTTTAGCTAAGGCACGGTTATCTACCTGTCCATCTTCTGGATACCACCAGCCACCAATTACTGACTCATCCAATCCGGATTGATATTGATGTATGGCTTCCCTATCTAACCAGTAACCGGGAGAAGAAGAACAGGATTTCTCTTTGCTTTCATCTGGTTGATAAACTGGTGCAAGGATACCACAAGACCAATAACCAGTACTTAACCCCGTAATTTCCTCTAGCTTGCCCGTCCATTCTGGGTATAAACTGCGCGATCGCCAGCACAATTGTTGCATAGCCGCAACTGATATCTGCTCCGCATCTGGTGCTAACATTCCCGCCGCCGCATGGGTGGCAGCTGCTTGAAAGTCCCGACTGATTACGGTGGGTGATGCTCCCCGCAATTTTAGTTCAATGGCGATCGCTAAACCGATAACACCGCCACCGATAATCAAAACGTCACGAGTCATTAGTCAATTATTCACTGGTTAACAGGATTATATAAATAGAGTTTATTTTTAGGCTCAAGTATACTGTTCACTCTTCATAATACTTAGCTTTATTTTATACATTATCTATATATCTTCATCTGGTAAATAAAGTATAAACAATTCACTACAAACATAAGATATTTTACCATTTACAGTCACATTAATACAGTAATTTATCCCCCAGCATATAAACACTTATGGAGCCAGCAAAAGTATATCAGTACTTGTTAATTAATGAGTGGGTAGCTGTGGTGCCATCATCCTTTCAATTAGTTGAAAAGCAAAAATAACCTCCATTTACCTATTAGACATCTGGTGAAAATTAATTATACTTTACCCTGAACCCTTGTAGAGACGTAGCAATGCTACGTCTCTACGTCTTTTCCACCAGACATCTATCGCATAATGATTACAGCCTGCTATATTAATTACATCTTGCATTGTTATTTAAATTTTATCACTTTATGTCGTACATCCGAAATTAGTTGGCGATCTATAACAGAGGTATGTTTGAGGGATGAGAAAGATACGTAATATTTTCAGGGCAATCAGTCAAGAAGATCAGTTTTTACACTTAATTGAAAATGTAGAGGTGTTTGTTTCTAAGATACTTTCTATTGCTATGTTAATTGTAATTGCCGTAGCGATATTTGATTTAGGAGTATATTTAGTCAAGGAACTATTTACTACTGATTATGGTACAATCAACACCGTACTATTTAATGTATTTGGCTTATTTTTAAATATTTTAATTGCCCTAGAACTTCTGGAAAATATTACCGCCTATCTCCGCAAACACGTAGTTCAATTAGAATTAGTAATTGTTACTTCTCTGATTGCTGTTGCCCGAAAAATTATTATTCTCAATATAGACAAAGTAGAAGGTATAGAAATTATTGGTTTAGGAAGTGTTGTATTAGCTCTATCTATCAGTTACTGGATTATTCGCACCAGTAATAAAAAAGATTAATTTCAATTTCTATCAGTTATATCATGTCTGGTTAAATACTTATCATTAAATGTAGGTTGGTTAGAACGAAGTGTAGACGCAACAGCGGTAAGCCACTGCGGTGGACGGGTTCCCCGGCATAAAGGAGGCAGTGCGGTGGACGGGTTTCCCGGCATAAAGCAACTGCCGTCAAGTGGCGCACCCGAAGGGCTTCTCGTGCCTCGCTCCGCGAGGAGCTGCGCTAACGCCGTCAGGCGTTCCCGTAGACGCGCAGTGGCTTGCCAAAGGCTAGGGTAGAGTAACCCAACACAATCAGCCTTTTGTTGGGTTTCGTTCCTCAACCCAACCTACAAATCACGATTTTATTATAAGTAATCATCCGGACTTGATATTATTTCTCTTAAGTCCAAAGCAGTCAATGGATTTACCAATTATTTATCACCCTGACTATGTAGTTCCTCTTCCTGAGGGTCATCGCTTTCCCATGCCTAAGTTTAAGCAATTATATGAGCTATTGTTAGCTGATGGTGTGGCACAAGCAGAACAATTTTATACCCCAGAACGCCCCACGGAAGAGTTAATAGAATTAATTCATACCTCAGACTATGTACAAGCTTACTGCCAAGGAACCCTGGAAACCAAAGCACAAAGGCGTATTGGATTGCCTTGGAGTCCTGCATTAGCAAATCGTACTTGTGTGGCGGTGGGTGGTACAATTCTGGCGGCACAATTAGCACTACAGAAGGGGATCGCTTGCAATACAGCCGGTGGAACCCATCATGCTTTTCCTAGCTATGGAGCTGGATTTTGTATTTTCAATGATTTAGCGATCGCTTCTCGTACTTTACAAAAGCAGGGAGTAGTTAACACAATTCTCATTGTAGACCTAGATGTGCATCAGGGGGATGGTACTGCTTTTATTTTCCAAGGGGATGACAGTGTCTTTACTTTTTCCATGCACTGTGGGGTGAATTTCCCCGGAACTAAACAGCAAAGCGATTTAGATGTACCTTTACCTGTAGGCATGGAAGATGATCAATATTTACAAACCCTGGCGAGTTATCTGCCAGATTTATTATCTCAGGTTAAGCCAGATTTAGTCTTATATGATGCTGGTGTTGACCCCCATATTGGGGATAAATTAGGAAAATTAGCTTTAACTGACACAGGTATTTATCGTCGAGAAATGCAGGTTTTAAGTACTTGTATCGCTGGAGGTTATCCCGTCGCCTGCGTGATTGGTGGTGGGTATGCTGATGATATGAAATCTTTAGTATATCGTCATTCCCTACTACACCGTGCCGCTAATCAGGTTTATGGGCAATATCGATTGTAGGGGAAGTAAAAAGTAATAAGTCATAAGTCATAAGTCATAAGTCATAAAGAATTAAATCCCCTCGTTATGAATGAAAGAAACACGAGATATCCAATCCCTTTCCCCTATGTTTCTTCTGAGAAGGCCATAACTGATAATTGATAAAGTATCTCCATGGGTACTTTTCAGAATTGATCAATTCCTAGAAAATACATGAGAATGGGTCTGTGTACAGATGGCTCAAATGTAAATTTTGCTACTTGTTAATACGGCTTAACTAGGAAATCTTATGGCTCTATCGCAGCTCGTACCATCTCAAACACAAGTAAACTTTCAATCTACAACATTTTCAATTGACGCACTAGGTCGTTTTATCTGTAACACCTGGGAGGAAGCGACATTAAATGGGGGAGCACCTTTTGATGTAGTTGTTATCGGCTCAGGTATGTATGGTGCTTACTGTGCAACTAAAATCAATCGTCTTTCTCCCAATAAGCGAGTTTTAGTACTTGAGGCAGGTAGCTTTTTGCTTGCTGAACATGTTCAAAATCTACCGAGAATAGGTCTAAATATTCCTGGCGAAATTTTACCCTCTGACGATCCTGGAACAGCCCGCGATTTAGTTTGGGGTATCCCTTGGCGAGGAAATGTCCCCTTTCCAGGATTGGCTTATTGTGTTGGAGGTAAATCAATTTATTGGGGTGGATGGTGTCCAACCTTAACCTCTGGCGATTTACAAAAATGGCCCAGCTCAACAGCACAATATTTAACTAATAATTACAGCAAACTAGAACAAGAAATTGGAGTTGAACCTGCCACGGACTTTATTTCTGGCGCGCTCCAAACAGCCTTGAGCAATGCCACAGTAAATGCCACGAGTGCAGTCAGCAACATTGAGTTAGGTATTGGCAATAACGGAGTGGAAACCGCTCCTTTAGCTGTTCAAGGATCATCACCAGCCTCTGGCTTGTTTAGCTTTGACAAGTACAGCAGTGTACCACTTTTGATTGATGCCATTCGCGAAGATGTAGAAAAATCTAATGGTAATGATGCCAACCGACGACTATTCCTCGTACCCAATACCCATGTTGTCAGGTTATATGCAAACAATGGCATAGTTGATACTGTTGAAGTTGAAGAAAATGGTCAACGAAAGTTTCTCCCCCTTTCACCAAACTGTTCTGTGGTAATTGCAACCAGCACAATTGAAACAACCAGATTGGCTTTAGAGTCTTTCCCAACCCCTTTAATGGGTCGAAATTTAATGGCCCATGTACGCAGTGATTTTACAGTGCGAATTCGGCGCTCTGCATTTACAGACCCCCTTCCTAATGATTTAGACACAGCAGCATTATTAGTACGGGGAATAGCCTCAACCTCAGCCCGTTTTCACCTACAAGTGACAGCCTCAGCCCATTCAGGTGGTTCCGATGCACTTCTTTATCGGATGATTCCAGATTTGGATTTGCTAGAAGAACAACTGGCTAACGATGACCCCCAGTGGATAACCATTACATTACGAGGCGTGGGAGAAATGCTGGGTGATTCCATCACTCCAATCCCCAATCAGAATGGTAGCTGGATTAACCTGAGTCCATTTGAAAGTGATGAATTTGGAGTACCTAGAGCCTATGTTCAAATCAAAACTGCTCCGAATGATATCCAAACTTGGGATGAGATGGATCAGACAACGGTAGAATTGGCTCAAAAGATTGCTGGTAGTCCAGGAAATATCGAGTACCTTTATGATGGTGGCTGGCAAACTACACCATTTCCACTCAACCGTCCATTTCCTGATTGGCGACGCGGTTTGGGCACGACTTATCATGAGGGGGGAACACTATGGATGGGAAGCAATCCGACTACCTCCGTGACTAATGAAGTCGGACGCTTTCACCATATTCAAAACACTTATGTTTGCGATCAATCCATGTTTCCAACGGTTGGCTCTGTCAATCCAGTCTTGACGGGACTGACGTTAGCTCGGCAGTTGGCAGAACAACTTGCGTTTACTTAAGGATAGAGTGGGCATTGCCCATCTATCCCAGTCAAAATAATTCATAATTTATAATCCATAATTCATCCATCAATGAATTAAGGGCTTGACACAAATATATCGCCATATTACAATGTATTACATGAAGTTAAAACAACAAAAATCCAATGGTAATTTAAGATGTAACGTTATGTAAAAAAGCAAGAGATGTTATCGGTAATGCTTTCTCCTTGCTTTGTACTTAACCTTGTCAGTAATCATTAGCTAAAATTGAACCACTTCTGTGCCCCAACAGTTTAGAGCCTACATACACAGTACGAGAGGAAAAGTACCGTTGCTCTAATGCGGCGGGCGTGAAGCGAGGAAGGCGCGAAGAACCTGGGAGGTTGGCTTAAAAGTAGCTATCCTTTAAAGAGTGTGTCGTAACTCACCAGCGGAGTTCCTTTCAAGTGAAGGACGCTTTTGCTCTGGCGACTTGCATGGAAGTGGTTTATATTATTGTATGCAAATTTATTATATTAATTGAGCAAAATAAAACCAAGGGTATAATGATTAAAGATGGGTTAAATCATCACCAAGATTCTCAATTATCACCCCTTGATAAAGGTATAAATCATAAATTATTATCTACCAATCTTTTTGAGCATTATTTTTTGTAGCGATCGCATATCAAAAATCAAGCTTATAATAGCAAGTCACTAGCAATTAAGTACACAATTCTCAAAGTATGGAATTTGATTATTTCAGCAGCAATGAAGATTCTACCACGAATAAAAATCGTCGCAACTTACTTGCTAGTGGTTGGCGAGCTTTTCAGCGAGATTTTGACTTGGGTTTTTTCTGGCAAATTCTTTTTCATGACACCCAAGAGTTAAATAAAAGAACTATCGATTTATTGAGTTATTATGCTGATGCTTTAGGCAGGACTAATTATTCTTGGTGGTCAAATATCCTCAACGTTGCTTCTGATTATACCCGTAGCGAGTTTGAAAAATATTGGAATTATATTACTCCGGCTCCTCTGACTCCAGACTACCGTTACAAGGATACTTTAAGTACAGAAACACCTATTGTGCAGCTTGTCAGTCGCAATAGTATTCCCATTGATTACGTACTCAATCGGTTACAAGAAATTACTGTTTTAAGAGTCTTAGAAATTTTAGGTTCTCCCGACATAATTACTCAATATTATGCTGAAAGTGACTTTTATTATCCAGTAGATAAATTTGTTAATTGGGAACGTATAGACGTAATTAATACCGTTCTTGCTTACTGGTCTAAATATGATGTTTGGCTACAAATAACCCCTTACGAACGGGGAAGACGACAATATTCTTTAATGGCAATAGATTTGAAGCCTTTAATTAATAAAGCCACCTACGATTTAGCGATGATGCTGAGTGGTTATAAAAGTCGTGTTGGCAAGGTTCATAGTCAATTTCCCATCAATAGTTTTCCCAAGAATATTCAGGAATTTAGTGATACAATCCAGCAGACAATTCTCGATCAAAAACAGTTGGCTGTTTTGGTACATGGGGAACCGGGTACTGGTAAAACTGCATGGACACAAGCAGTAGCCAAGGAAATTCTTGTACCTTTAGGTTTTGTGATTTTTATTTTAGATCATGATGCCATTACCAATTTTATTCCACCTACATATTTAGAAAACATTTGTCTGATTATTAACGAGGCTGATAATTTAGCCCAGGATCGTGCGAGTGAAGCAGCACAGAATAATAATAAAACCGAACACATTTTGAGTTTATTAGATGGGACTGTTTATCAAAGTGTAATTGATGATTCGGGGATTCAAATTCAGCAAAGATTGGTTGTATTAATGACTTGTAATACCACCGATAGATTAGATCCGGCCATGTTGCGTAAAGGAAGGGTTGATTTGATTTATGAGTTTAACCATAAATTTGTTTAATCTAGATTGAGCATTTGACATAGCGCTACGCGCAAGTAATAAGTAGGGCTTGCTGAAAAAGTCATGATTGTGGGGGTAGGGAACAGGCAACAGGCAACAGGCAACAGTTCTACCCCTATTTTCTCCAATTTTTTGGACTCCAAAAAATTGGAGATGCAAGGTTTTTAAGCTTTATATCCCTATTCTCTTGCACTTTTTTCGACAAAAATAGCCTGAGGTGCTTACAAGATAA
>JASJCJ010000056.1 GCA_030066045.1 Calothrix sp. MO_167.B12 | reverse complement strand
TGATTCTCCACAACGAAAGACAATAATAGATGCAATTGGAACTATGCCATCTGCTAGTCAGAAAAAAGAACTTCAAAGAATCTTTCAAGATAGTAAATCCATAGACAATTGTCTTGAACTAGTTAAACAATTCAGCTCCCAGGCAATATCGCATTTACAAAAACTTCCAGAAAGTCAATACCGTTCACTACTTGAAAGGATTCCCCAAATGTACATAGAGGAGTTACTTAAATCGATGGATGATTCCAAAGGTGAGTAAATTAAGGTGAATTAGAGCAATCAAATCAGACTTCTCTGCCATAAGACGAAAAGTGTAAAAAACCTTATTGCTTTCTGAGTGAGAATTTACATTAGTCTCAATCTTGAATTGTGAAATAAATCTTAAGAATTTGGATGCCTTTATCATATAGTTAGGACTTACACAACTGGCATATTTTTTCTCTAGGATAGGCACAATCAGTGCAATATAATTTTTTACTTGGATAAAATATAGCCTTATGGGATGGACTTCTATTCTAGAATGGGCATTAGGAATAAACTTTGTATTCTACTCAAACGAAAACTGCTATATGTTTCTGACCTAATTCTTACCGTTGTGCGACTCTGGGAAAATGTTTGAACATAGCTATTAAACTTATAGCGTCACGTACTAACCACCGACTGTTATATCCAACTTTATTTTTAATAGGGTCAGTCAATTTGTTAAAAACATAAAATAAATGGGAATCCTCAATACAGAGATACTTTTGACTTAAGGATAAAGTTAAAAATGTTGATGATTCCTGGTTTTTCTTTCACAGAACACATTCATACTAGTAGAAATACTTATGTTGATCGGGGAATTAAGGATAAGCAACCAGTAATCCTGAAAATTCTCAAGGATGAGTTCCCCAGTATTGAAGCTATAGCCCGTCTCAAACACGAATATTCAATCGTTCAAGGACTTGACAACCCTTGGGTAGTTAAAGCTCTTAGCCTGGATAGTTACGAAAAACGTTTGGTGCTGGTATTTGAGGACTTTGACGGTATTTCCCTCAAACAGTATCTCAAATCAACAAAACCTTCAGTTAGTTTGACATTAGAAATAGCCAAAGCAGTCGCCAAAGCTCTTATCTACATCCACAGTCAAAATATAATCCACAAAGATATTAAACCAGCCAATATCATCATTAACCCCGATAATAAGGAAATCAAAATAACCGACTTTAGTATTGCTTCACGGTTATCCAAAGAAATCGTCAGTAATAACCCCAACCAACTCGAAGGAACCCTTGCTTATTTATCACCAGAGCAAACGGGAAGGATGAACCGTACCCTCGACTATCGCAGCGATTTCTATTCCCTAGGGGTGACATTATACGAACTGCTCACAGGTTGTTTACCATTTCAGAGCCAAGATGTGATGGAATTGATACATTCTCACATTGCCAAAACTCCCACATCAATCCAAGAACTAAATCCCCAAATCCCCGATATTTGGGTTGGTATTATTAACAAATTAATGGCGAAAAATGCCGAGGATAGATATCAATCAGCAAAGGGATTACTGGCAGATTTGGAACAGTTAGCCAATGGTAACAGTGATTTTGTACCCGGCGCATTAGATTTACAATCGCAACTACTTATTCCTCAAAAACTCTACGGTAGGGAAGAACAAGTAACATCCCTGTTAAATGCATTTGAGCAAGTGGCTGGGGGAGAAACTCAGTTAATGCTGGTATCCGGTTATTCGGGTATTGGTAAAACATCGGTTATCAACGAGGTAAACAAACCTATCACAGCCCGTAAGGGATATTTTATATCGGGTAAATTTGACCAATTCAAGCGGGATATTCCTTATGCATCTCTGATACAGGCTTTCGAGTCGTTAATGCAACAATTACTAACCGAAACATCAACCCAAATCGAAGTATGGAAGGAAAAAATTAAAGCAGCAGTAGGTAGTAATGGACAAGTAGTTATTAACGTTATCCCCTCTTTAGAATTAATTATTGGCAAACAACCAGAAGTATCCGAACTGCCACCGACAGAATCCCAGAATCGATTTAATCGGGTATTTCAAGAATTTATGCAAATATTTGCCACAAAAGAACACCCCTTGGTCATTTTCTTAGATGATTTGCAATGGGCTGATTCTGCAACTTTGCAATTAATGCAACTATTAGTTACCAATGCACAGATCAAACATTTATTAGTAATTGGTGCATATCGAGATAATGAAGTCTCAGCAACACATCCTTTAATCACAACAATTGAAGAGATTGAAAAAGCAGGGACTTGTGTGAGTAATATTGTTTTACGACCACTTCATGAAGATAATGTTAGACAACTATCAGCAGAAACTCTCAATGATCATCAAAATCGTAGTGATGAACTTGCAAAACTAATTTTTAATAAAACAGGTGGTAATCCATTTTTCATCACGCAATTACTACAAGCATTGTATCAAGATTCATTATTAATTTTTGATTTTAGTCAACAATTATGGCAATGGGATCTTCAAGAGATTAATGCAATCGGTATTACAGATAAAAGTGTAGTTGAGTTAGTTGCTAATCGAATTCAGAAGTTGCCAACCAGTACGCAAGATATGTTGAAACTGGCTGCTTGTATTGGGGATAAGTTTACTCTTGATGTATTATCAACTGTAAGTACAAAATCTGCTTTTGACACTGCTAATGACCTAAATACTGCTGTTCAGTCTGGTTTAATTCTCCCATTAAGTGAAGCATATCGTATTCCATTACTATTCCAAGATCAGGAATCTGGATTTGATTCTCAAAAGATAGGTTATAAATTTTTGCATGACCGGGTACAGCAAGCTAGTTATTCATTAATTCCCCCAGAAGAAAAGCAGGAAACCCATGTTTATATTGGTAAATTACTCAAGAAATTAACGCCAGAGGAAGATTTAGATAATAATATTTTAAATATTGTTAACCAGTTAAATTATGGAGTTGACTTACTGCACAAGAAGGAAGATAAATATGAGTTAGCTTATCTCAATAGGATTGCCGGCAATAAAGCTAAGAAAAATTCAGCATTTAATGCCGCATTAAAATATTTTAACCTTAGTATGTCACTTTTAGATTCATCTAATTGGCAGACTAATTATAATTTTCTCCTAGGGTTATACGTAGAAACTGCAGAAGTAGAATATTTGAATGGCAATTTCAATACTGCTGAAAAAATAGCTAATATTGTAATAGGTAAGGCAAGTAGCATTCTCGATCAGGCGAAAGCTTATGAAGTTATTATGCAACTTTATATTGCCCAAAATCTGATGTTAGAAGCATTAAATTTTGGCATCAAAATTTTGCATGATTTTGGTATAAGCTTACCAAAAAAGCCAACCTTAGTAAATGTTGTTGCTGCAATTGCTAAAACTAAGTTAGCTTTAGCTGGGAAACGAATAGAAGATTTAGTCAAATTGCCAGAAATGACTGATCCTGATAAACTGGCAGTTCTGCGAATTCTCATGGTTATGATTCCTGCTGCAAGTCAAGCAGGTTCTTTACTTTTTCCTCTGACTGTATTAGCAATAGTTAGATTGTCAATCAAATATGGTAATTCACCTGCTACTGCATTTGGTTATACAAGTTATGGAGCTATATTATGCGATAAATTTGGAGATATTGAATCGGGATATAGGTTTGGTTGTTTGGGACAAGAGTTACTAGATAAAATGGATGCTAACTTTTTAAAATGTAAAATTAATTTTCTATTTAATGGAGCAATAAAACATTTCAAGAATCCTATTAATAAAACAATTGTTCCGTTAACTAGGGCTATGCAGACTGGATTGGAAACAGGTGACGTAGAATATGTTGGATACAATGCTTGGGTAGTGAGTGAAAATTTATTTTTAAATGGGACTAATCTAGATTTAGTTGAGAAAAAATTATCTAAATATATCAAACAGTTGAATCAACTAAACTTAAGTGATAATGCTTTAGCTATATCTGTTTTTTTGCAAAAAGTATTAAATTTACAGGGAAAATCTTCTAACACAGTCGATTTAATTGGCAATGCTTTTAATGAAATTAAAGACAAACAAGTTTTAACAAAAAGTTCTACGATTTTAGGAGGCGTATATGCTAGTAAGACAGTCTTAGCATATTTATTTAATGATTATGAACAAGCAATCAATAATGGATTGCTCACTGAAAAAATCCATGACAACAACCCTGGTTTTCTACCTTACTCTGTCAACAATTTCTACTACTCTCTAGCACTATTAGCCCAATATCCCCAAGCTACCAATTCCGAACGCCAGCAATACCTCAAACAAGTTGCAACCAACCAAAAGAAAATGAAACTCTGGGCGGTTCATGCTCCTTGCAACTATCAGAACAAATATGACCTCGTAGAAGCAGAAAAAGCCAGAATATTGGGTAAAGAAAACATTGCAGCTAAACTCTACGATCAAGCAATTACCGGGGCTAAAACTAACAACTATATCCAAGAAGTTGCTCTGGCTAACGAACTCGCAGCCAAATTTTATCTAGCTTCTGGTAAAACTAATTTCGCCAAAACCTACATGACTGATGCCTATTACGATTACATTAAATGGGGTGCATACGCAAAAGTCCAAAATTTAGAAACACGCTATCCTAATTTGATTATTCGCAACACGGTACAGCCCTCTGAAATTGGTGCTAACACAACTATTAGTACATCTATTAGCATCAGCACAACTGGAAAGACAACTAGCATCAGCCAAAATCTCGATTTAGCTTCGGTAATGAAAGCTAGCGAAGCAATTCAATCAAATATGCAGATAGAAACTCTGCCCCATCGCCTATTAAGTATCATCATAGAAAATGCTGCCGCTCAAAAGGGCTGTATGCTTTTAGAAAAAAACAATAGTTTTCAAATTAAAGCAATTGAAGATGCAAATGGCGGTGATACAAGCGCGCTACAATCAATTCCTTTTGAGAAAAGTGATATTCTTCCCCACTCTGCAATCAATTATGTATCGCGTACCCAGAAACCGTTAGTTGTCCGCGATGCAGATAAAGATTCTGTAACTAAAAATGACCCCTACATCGAAAAACACAAGTGTAAGTCAATATTGTGTCTCCCCATTCAGTATCAAGGTAAATTAATTGGCATTTTCTACTTAGAAAATAATCTTGTTACTAGTGCGTTTACTCCCAAGCATTTAGAATTGGTTAAAATCCTAGCTACCCAAGCTGCAATATCGATTACAAACGCACAACTATTTTCACAGGAAAAGCAAAAATCTCAAGAGCTACAAAGATCCCTAGAACAACTAGAAATTACTCAAGGACAGCTTGTAGAAAAAGCTCAAGATTTAGAAGAAGCTTTGATGAAGCTGCAAAATACCCAATCCCAACTGGTGCATACAGAAAAAATCTCTGCATTAGGTCAACTTGTGGCGGGTGTAGCACATGAAGTGAATAACCCTGTTAGCTTTATCTCTAGTAATTTGTTCCACGCCGAGCAATATGTCTCTGATTTAGTTAATCACCTCAAGCTATACCAAGAAAAATATGGTGATGAGGAAGATGAAGAAATCGTTGAAGATGCAGAAAGCATGGACCTAGAATATCTGCTCGATGATTTACCCCAGATGCTTAAATCAATGAAATTGGGGACGGTGCGTATTAAGGACATTATGCAATCATTACGTAATTTTTCACGTAACGATGGTGACCAAAAGCGTATTGTTGATATTACTGAAGGTATTGATAGCACAATTCTCATTCTTGGTCATCGTCTCAAAGCAAAACCAGAACGCCCTGCAATTCAAATTATCAAGGAATACGATACTAATTTACCTCAAATAGAATGTTATCCCGGTCAACTTAACCAAGTGTTTATGAACCTTTTAGCCAACGGTATAGATGCACTTGATGAGTCAAATGAAGGTAAAACCTACCAGGAAATTGAGGAAAATCCCAATACTATTACAATTCGTACAACTACAGAAGACGATTGGGTGCAAATTTCAATTCAGGATAATGGTCCGGGGATGAGTGAAGAAACCAGACAAAAGCTATTTGCTGCCTTTTTTACAACTAAGCCTGAAGGTAAAGGTACGGGCTTGGGTTTATCAATTAGCTACCAAATTGTGACTGAAAATCATGGTGGTACCCTTGATTGTATTTCTAAACTCGGTGAAGGGGCGGAATTTGTAATTAGGATACCTGTGAATTAAGATACTTACCAAACCTCACCCGCCTACGGCACCCTCTCCTTATTAAGGAGAGGGTAAGAAATTGGAGTTTAGACTTCTCCTCTCTTTCTTTAGTGCCTTGTCCCATAAGTTCTGAAGGGAAAAAAATGTAGTGGGAGCGTCTCGCTCCCTGCTGTAAGAAGTCAGCGGGCAAGATGCCCGCACTACAGCTGCCCATCAAAATTAATGTGGCGGAGTACTCGTACTCCACCAATTTAATTCTGATGGGTAAATGAACATCTCTTTTTCTCTTCTCTCCTTCTGACTTTGCGTACTTCGTGTCTTTGCGGTTTCTGACTCTACTCCGCAGAATTAATGTGGTGAACCACTCGTACTTCATTTCATTAGTTCTGATGGGTAATCAAAACTTGATCTGGTCAATATGGTACCTATGAACTAATGTATCTCCAAAATAATCAAGGGTGCGAACTGAACTCCAGTAAGAGAGGGTAACAGAAGGTTGGGGTGATATGATGGCTTTACAGAATGTGGGAATATATCAATATCCTAAAAAGTACATCTACTGAAAAAATAGCGGAACTTGTTGAAGTTCTGATTTTCTACAACCTCTAACTTTGATTCTTATAATTCCATGAATTCCCCCACAAACCAAGTTTATCCAGTTATTTGGCACAACAACGCTGTTTCTCTAATCGACCAAACTCGTTTACCTGGTGAATATACCTTTGTGGAAATCAGCCGTAGTGAAGATATGGCACAGGCGATTAAAACTATGATTGTACGTGGTGCTCCTGCCATCGGTGTCGCTGCGGCATATGGTATGTATATGGGTGCTAGGGAAATAAATACCGATGATCGCGATCGCTTTTTAAAACATTTGGAACAAGTTGCCCAGATGTTACGCGCTACCCGCCCCACGGCGGTTAATTTATTCTGGGCAATATCACGGATGATGAAAACTGCCTATGAAACTTTAGGCACAGTGGAAGATATCCAAACCAGTCTATTTCATACTGCCCAAAGTATTAATGCTGAAGATTTACAAACCTGTCAGGCGATCGGTGCTAATGGGTTAAAAGTGTTACCAACAAAGCCAGATAAGCTTTGCCTGTTAACTCACTGTAATGCTGGTGCCTTGGCAACTGCGGGTTATGGTACTGCCTTGGGAGTGGTGCGATCGGCATGGAGTGCGGGACGTTTGGCACGGGTATATGCAGATGAAACCCGCCCCCGTTTACAAGGAGCTAAACTGACAACCTGGGAATGTGTCCAAGAAGGTATTCCAGTTACTGTAATTACTGACAGTATGGCGGCTCACTGCATGAAACAGGATTTTATTGATGCGGTAGTTGTAGGTGCCGATCGCATTGCTGCTAATGGTGACGCGGCTAATAAAATTGGTACTTATAGTTTGGCATTGGTAGCTCAGGCTCATAATATACCTTTCTTTGTGGCTGCTCCCCTTTCTACGGTTGATTTTTCCCTAGCTGATGGTAGCCAAATTCCCATTGAAGAAAGGCATCCAGCAGAAATTTACCAGGTGGGTGAAACTATTCTTACCCCTGGGGAAGTGGAATTTTATAACCCTGCATTTGATGTGACTCCAGCGGCTTTAATTACTGCTATTATCACGGAAACTGGAGCTTTCTCTCCTGAGGAATTACAAAATCACCGGGAAAAACAAATAGTGTAAATATTGGCACAGGATTGTCTCAGTAAATGAGGGATGCCCTCTCCCAAAATTTTTAGAGGGAAAGGGTATAGCGCTACGCGCAAGTCAAAATTCACGCATTTGATTGCTCATAGGCTTGGTGCGTTCAACAATGTCCGCGCCCAAAACCCGTAGTGCTGTACTTCTTGCATTTGAAATTTTGTTGTAGTCAAAAACTGATCCGTGTTAGTAAAATTGAAACCAGCTAAAAAGATTTATACTATCTTTTAGAATTAGGGAATACCAAGAATTCTCGACAGGGTAAAAGATAGCAAAAGCCAGGGGACTAGATATTCCTAATGCTTCAGTTTCTCAAATCTCGATATATCCTACTCATTGCTGGTTTATTAAGTATTGGATTACTAAGTGTAGGTTGTGGCTCATTCCCCAAGGAATCAGCAGAGGCTAAATCTCGACAGCGAGGTACTGGTCAGAACAAGGGTGGAGCAATTCCTGTGGATGTAGCGATCGCTCGCCCGGGTTTTTTGCGATCGCTTTCGGAATATACTGGTACTACTGTACCTTTTCGTACCGTATCTTTGCGATCGCAGGTACAGGGACAACTGTTGGCATTAAATGTGGATGTGGGGGATGAAATCAACAAAGGGCAATTTGTGGGACAAATAGATGATGCTTTACTGAAAACAGCTTTAAACCAAGCCCAGGCAGAATTAGCCGCCCTGAAATCAGAAGTAGCCAGAGCTACAACTCAAGTCAGTAATGCCCGTGTGGAGGTAGAAAGGTCGCGACTTGAGCTATTGCAGGCACAAGCAGATGCCAAAAGACAGGAAAAACTGTACAAACAAGGAGCGATTGCTAAACAAGTAGCCGAACAAACTCGCACTACTGCCCGTACTAATGCCCAAGCCTTACGTGCTGCCCAGGAACGGGTACGCACGGAACAACAAGCGGTTGCCGCAGCTAAGGGTAGGTTAAGTGCCCAAGTAGCAGTGGTTGCCCAAGCCAAGGAGCGTAAATCCTATGGTAAAGTTAAATCTCCAATTACAGGGGTAGTGCTAGAAAAGGTGACAGAACCAGGGAATTTACTGCAACCGGGGAATGAGATCCTCAAAATCGCTGACTTTAGTCGAGTCAAGGTTGTGGTTGATGTCTCAGAGTTAGAACTGGCAAATATTCAATTAGGGCAATCTGTCAAAGTCCGTTTAGATGCCTTTCCCAATCAAAAATATATTGGCAGTGTGACCCGCATTTCTCCCGCAGCAGATGCTACAGCCCGTTTAGTACCCGTAGAAATTGTTATTCCCAATAATAATGGCAAAATTGGCAGTGGATTGTTGGGCAGGATTCGTTTTAAAAATACCGCGCCCCAAAAGATAGTGGTTCCCCTGACAGCAATTCAAGGCAAAGCACGAGAAACAGAAAAATCTCAGCTCATCAGGAATGGTAAGGTGTTTGTCATTGCCCGCAAAGATGACAAAACAAGAGTAACAGCCAGAACTGTCACCCTCGGCGAACAAGCTGATGGCAAAGTAGAAATCCTATCTGGGTTACAGCCGGAAGAGTCCTATGTAGTACGGAGCGGCAAACCATTAAAAGATGGCGATGCAGTTAAACTATCCATACTTTCGGAAAAATCAGCCCTAACAGAGAAAAATTAATGCAACCAGTTAAGCATAGTCGAGGATTTAGTATTAGCACCTTGGCTATCCGTCAACATATCGGCACTCTGATGCTGACTTTGGCAGTGATGGTTATTGGTGTATTTTTTGTTTCTATACTCCCTGTAGATTTACTACCTGCGATTACCTATCCCCGCATTGGGGTGCGGGTAGAGGCTCCAGGGATATCTCCAGAAGTAGCGGTGGATCGAATTACTAAACCCTTAGAGGAGGCTTTTACCGCCACGGAGGGAGTATTACAGGTGTTTTCCCGCACTCGCGAAGGGAGAACAAGTATTGATTTATATTTTAAAACCGGGGGCAATATTGATCGAGCTTTGAATGATGCCACGGCGGCGTTTAATCGAGCTAGAGGTAGGTTACCAGATATCATTGAATCGCCCCGGATATTTAAATTTGAACCTTCTCAGCTACCTGTGTATGAATTTGCCTTAACTTCTCCGGCTTTGACGGGAGTGGATTTGCGGGTATTTGCGGAAGAAGAACTGGCGCGGGAGTTGGGTGTTGTCGCTGGTGTGGCGGGAGTGGATGTATCGGGAGGGGTTCAAGAAGAAGTTAGGGTGAATATCGATTTAGAACGGCTACAAGCGATGGGGGTGGGACTGACAGATGTGTTAGATGAGTTGCAAGAGCGCAACCAGGACATTGCTGGTGGTCGAATTTTTGGTAAGAATTCTGAACCCCTGACTCGCACGGTGGGACGTTTTGCCAATGCCGATGAAATCAGGAACCTCTCCTTTGCAGTTTCTGCTTCCCCCTCTCCAAACAATAGTCGGGTTTATTTGCGGGACTTTGCCGAAGTAATTGATGGTACGGAGAAGCAACGGATTTTTGTTTTATTAAATGGGAAAGAGTCGGTAAAGGTAAGTATCCAAAAACAACCGGATGCTAACACCATTAATGTGGTTGACGCTGTGAAACAAAAGATTGAGGAATTGCAGCAATCTGGTTTAATTCCTCAAGAAGCAATTTTAACTCCGACCCTAGATGAATCTGTATTTATACGTAATTCTATTTTTAACGTTACCATTGCTGGTTTATGCGGAGCGGTGTTGGCTGCGATCGCAGTTTTGTTATTTCTTGGTTCCCTCCGGCAAACTGTGATTATTATTGTTGCCATTCCCTTGGCTACCCTCGCTGCCATCATCTTCATGGGGGTATTTGGTTTATCCTTAAATGTGTTTAGCTTGGGTGGTTTAGCCTTGGGAGTAGGGATTGTGGTGGATAATTCCATCGTCATGTTGGAAAATATCGCCGGGGGAATGGGTATAACTCCCGGTAAGGTATTCCAGAAGCGATGGAGTAAGCAACGGGTAATTCAACAGGCACAAACCAGCAGTCAAGAGGTGGAATCTGCTTTAATCGCGGCTACTAGCACTAATTTAGTAGCAGTGTTGCCATTTTTACTTATTGGTGGTTTTATTTCCTTACTATTTAAAGAATTAATTTTAACTATTAGCTTCTCCGTAGCTGCTTCCATTATTATCGCCGCCACCGTTATACCCATGTTGACATCTCGGTTGTTGGGGTGGAATTTTTCTAGTGGTATCAATCAGTTGTGGTTGTTGCAAGAATTTAACCGCCGTTTTCAGGCTGCAACCAATGGATACAGCCGGTTGTTAGCCAAAGTATTAGGAAGGCGGTTGTTAGTGTTAGGTACTGCCATCCTACTTTTAGGTGGTAGTAGTTTGTGGCTAGCTCCTCAAATTCCCCAAGAAATCATCCCTCGCATCAATACGGGACAAGCTAGGTTATTTGCTATATTTCCTCCCGGCACTCCCCTGGAAGTAAATCAAAAAGTCATGGATGAGGTGGATAAAATTCTCCAGCAACAACCGGAAACCAAGTATGTTTTTTCCTCCATTGGCGGTTTTTTGTTTGGTAGTACTACTATTCCTAATCCCCTGCGGAGTTCCAGCACCATTACCTTGAAACCTGGTGCAGATATACAAGGTTATACAGAAAGAGTTTCCCGACAATTTCGCCAACTCAATCTGGTGGGGATTCGGCTGCGACTCTTTCCTGGAAGAGTACGGGGTTTATTTGTGAATAACTCTCCCGTGCGTGGTGCGGACTTAGATATTATGCTCCAGGGGAATAATACCAAAAACTTAGAAACAGCAGGGCGAAAACTACTTGCCCAATTAGACGAGCAGGTTAACCTAGCCAGATTCCGTCCGAATATTACTGCCCGCCAACCAGAAGTGCAAATTAGACCAGATTGGGAAAGAGTCAAGGCTTTAAAATTGACTACCAAAGATATTGGCGAAACCATTCAAACAGCTATCCTAGGAAGCGTTCCCACCCAGTTACAACGGGACAATCGTCTAGTAGATGTTAGGGTGCAGTTGAATGAAGAATCCATCCAATCTCCCTCACAATTAGAAAGATTACCTTTATTTGAGAGCAACAATCGCCAAGTACGCTTGAGTGATGTGGCGCAGATTATCAAAAGTCAAGCACCAGGAGAAATTCAACGGATTAATCAGCGTCAGGTATTTATTATTGCTGGGAACTTGAGCGAGGGAGCTAGTTTGAGTCAAGCCTTAGCCCAGGTAAATGAAGTATTGGCTAATTTTGATTTTCCTCCAGGGGTGACAGTTTTACCTAGTAGTACCTCCAAATCCAATCAAGAGGTGCAAAACTCCGTCAAACTGCTGGGGGGACTAGCAGCCTTTTTGGTATTTGTAGTGATGGCAGTGCAATATAACTCTCTAGTTGACCCCTTGGTAATTATGTTAACCATTCCTCTGGCATTAGCAGGGGGAATTCTCGGTCTTTATATTACCAATACAGCCATTGGTGCCACCGTGATTGTGGGTGCTGTCTTACTAGTGGGGATTGTGGTTAATAACGCCATTATTATGATTGAATTGGCAAATCAAATCCAGCAACAACAGGGCGTTGATAGACAAGCAGCTATCCTGCAAGCAGCGCCCCAACGTTTGCGTCCCATACTGATGACAACTATTACTACTGTATTAGGTATGTTTCCCTTAGCTTTGGGGATTGGGGAAGGGTCAGAGTTTTTGCAACCTTTGGGTGTGGTGGTATTTTCTGGTTTATCCCTGGCGACAGTATTAACTTTGGTGATAATTCCCTGTTTTTATACTTTGTTGCATGATGTTTTTTCTGGGAACTGGATGAAGATGTTTGAGAAGTAATGTCCAGCTATTGTCAATCCCCTAGCCTTTACAGGATACTAATGGCAAATTGGGGTTATGAACCTCTTTGGCAGCAGGGAGCAGGGAGAGAAACAAGTCCAGGAGTAAGCCTATAATAAAATAACTGGCGTTGCTGAATTCAGGTATGAATTTATCTCACGCAGAGGCGCAGAGGCGCAGAGAGTAAGAGTTTTAAGATACTTCAAAGAAGATGTTTGAGAAGTAAGGTAATCCACCAGGGAGGTACTGCCCCTCCTATATCTGTGTTATCAGCACAGCGCCTCACTTTTCGGCTTCTGGTGGTGGCGGAAGATGGAGGAATCGAACCCCTGAGTGTTACCCCACCCTGGTTTTCAAGACCAGTTGCCAGCCATTTAGCAGCATCTTCCTTAAGGGGTGTCTGACGGGACTTGAACCCGCTAATTACTTGTTCCACAAACAAGCGTCTCGACCACTTTGACTTCAAACACCAAGAGTGGAATCAAGGGGACTTGAACCCCTAACCTTCCGCTTGCAAGGCGGACGCTCTAGCCAGTTGAGCTATGACCCCATACAACAGGAGTGGTAGGACTTGTAGACGCGGAGCGGCTTCTCGAAGAGTACCCACATAAAACCGTTTAGAAGACGGTTGCCTCATCCATTAGGCTACACTCCCTCACATTGATACCCCTGACAGGATTTGAACCTGTAGAAAACCCGTTTTAAGCGGGTCATGTCTTCCAATTGCATCACAGGGGCAAACTGGGCGCTACAGGAGTCGAACCTGTTTCAGCCTGATTAAGAATCAGGAGCATAACCGTTCTGCCAAACGCCCACGTTTACAGCGATTTTCAGGTAAATAGACCACACCGTAGGGGTTTAGCAGTGCTAAACCCCTACATGAAGATGTGGTTCAAATAGATGAAAACTGCTGTAATGGGTCGCCAGGGAATTGAAAGAAAGAACCCGACCCTTTAAAGGCGGCAGGCGTAGGTTGGGGAGCCACTCTTGTGCGCGGGTTCCCCGCGTTGAGAGAAGTGGCGTTTGAGGAACGAAACCCAACACCCGAAGAAATTGGTATTGTTGGGTTTCACTCCGTTCCACCCAACCTACATTAATTTTTCCTTTTCTAGAGTGACAAAAAAGAAGTAAAACATAAATTGCTAGTTCAACTCAAAATTTAGCTGCCGAGGTAGGATTTGAACCTACAAAACCCCTGTTTCAGAGACAGGTGACTCTACCAATTCGTCCACTCGGCAATGAAAACTGCCCCAGTAGGACTTGAACCTACAACCTCGCGGTTAACAGCCGCTCGCTCTGCCAGTTGAGCTATAGGGCAATGTGCCAGTCCCCCAGGTCAGTATTGAACTGACGACCTCCTGTTTTTCAAACAGGCACTCTACCAACTGAGCTACCGGGGGATAAGGCGAGAACGGAAGGACTTGAACCTTCACTCTTCAGTTTCGTAGACTGACGTGTTATCCAGTTACACCACGTTCTCACAGGCGGAGAGAGAGGGAGTCGAACCCACAGTGGACTTACACCCACAACTATTTAGCAAACAGCTTGCCTTACCAATGGCGACCTCTCCGTAATGGGTTGGGTAGGATTTGAACCTACGGGGCACAGAGGCATCCGTTTTACAGACGGCTTCCTTCAACCGGACTTGGATACCAACCCATAAGGCAGTGCTGACGGGACTTGAACCCGCAATCTCCTGCTTGAAAGACAGGTGGCTTTACCAATTTGCCTACAGCACCATGTATGCCATGTAAGTTGAAAAAGCTGTTGATTCACACACAGGAATTGAACCTGCATAGACTGTTTAAGAGACAGTTGCCTTACCATTAGGCGAGTATGTAAGCTTTTTCGATCAGGACACGGCAACGCAGAGACTAGGACTTGTAGACGCGGAGTGGCTTCTCGTAGAGTACCCAGAACAACAGTTTTGGAGACTGCGATGTTGCCATTACACCATCCCTGCATTTGGTAGCAGTGGTGGGAATTGAACCCACATATCCCCGGTTATGAGCCGAGTACCTTAGCCATTAGGTGACACTGCAACGTTTGGAGTCCAGGGCGAGAATTGTAGACGCAAAGCGGCTTCCCGAAGGGTACTCGCACAATCGGTTTTGCAGACCAACACTCTACCGTTAGGCGACCTGGACATATTTGGAAGCCTTGACGGGAATTGCACCCGCTTCTCCGTGCTTGAGAGGCACAGCGACTTGTCTATTTGTCCACAAGGCTACACGGGGATGACGAGACTCGAACTCGCGGCTTCCTGTTCGACAGACAGGCACTCTACACTACTGAGTTACATCCCCAAATATGGCGATTTAGTTTTCAAGGTTCAGATGAGTTAATAGCAGCTTCTTTGTAGTTCCTGTATTACTCTGTAACTTAATACTACACAATATACTACAAAGTGTCAAGCGCGTACTACAAGTTTTTGGGAAAAATAAAGGGCAGCCTTTGCTGGACTGCCCTTAAAGCATTGTATTGTCGTTGTTTGAGCATCTATCAAGCAAATAATCAAAATATCGGTGAATTAGAGATAGTTAGACGCAATATTGCGGCAATAGGATTACTTGTTAGTTTTTTTGGTTTTATAACGTCATCTTTTGTATTTGCAGTTATATCAGGTGAGGAGGAATTAACTCCAAAAGCTAACCAAATGGCATTTTTCGCGGGTGCTGGTTTTTCACTAAGCATGACTTTCCTTTTTTGGAGCATAGCAACTTTTCTCAAAGCCTTTTTGGTAGATGAAATATCAACAATAACTTACAAAATATTTCCATTGTTTTTAATTTTAAATTTTATATATGTTGTATCAAGTATATTAGATAATATTCATATATTTGACAGAAGAAAACCTATTCTCCGCGAATACTTAATATTGATTATTCCAAGTTTACTAGTTATAGCTGCATCTTATTTGAGTAGGTTTATTTTAAATATCAACTCTGAACCCAATATAAAATTATTTTATTCTTTAGTTTGGCTATTTTTAATAGTCATTATTGTAGACAATATACTTTCCGTATTATGTTCAACCTTAAATGATAACTATAGAATAAATATTTGTTTATTTGGATTTTGGATACTTATCCATTCCGTATTAATAAGTGTAGTTATTGCTTTTATATAAGCTCCAATTTTGTTCCGCTGGTCAATAAAAGTTAAAATGATTAAAGTGTACGTCTGGCTTCCATTAGGTTATGCTCCCTCACTAGATGAGTTGTATTGTCAAATATTTAATAAGAGAAAAATAGAAAGTTTATTTATTGGGGTTAGGTATGAGGACATTGTAGATAATTTTGATGATGAAACATTTTTTCAAAGAGCTACTGGCATGAATAATCCTATCCCAATTGTACGTGAAGCAATGATGCAAGAAATTCAGCGTTCTTGTGGACACGCATCTCTTTCTGTAAAATTAGAAAATGGGGAAGAAGAATATTTGAGTTTTTGGCCAAAAAAAGACAATATTAAGAAGGTTATTTTTCGTACAGAAGGGAAGTTGTTAGATAATTATGAAACAGATAAAAAAGATATGGGAAGAGGGGCAGACGAGGTTATAGAACTTTCAAATCTTGATGAAAATAAAGTTTACGACTATATATGTAAGTGTAGGGAGGAACACAAGGAAAAGAGTTACGAATATAATCTCTTTTTTAAAAATTGTTCAACAATTGTTGCATCTGCTTTAGAAGAAGGTAAGCCAAGAAATTTATTAACGAAGCTTCAAGAATTTTGGTCGTTGCGTTGCAAGGAATCAATAGAGTCAGCAGGTGTATATGGCTTGATTCTAATGGGACTTTACAGCATGGCTACTGGAAGAGAAGTAATAAATGAAAAATATATAGTGGAAAGAGTTCGAGCTTCATTCATTGGAGGAGACTCTTCAACTGGAGTGAAAATGATAAAGAAACACTTCTCATCAACAAAATCAGTATTTTCTGTTTTTGAAATTGGTTTGCAAACACCGAAATCTGTTTTAGAGTATGCTGAATATATCGAAAATTTATAATAAAAGTAAAAGTTTAATCCTTAAACTAAATTAATTAAGCAAAGTCGAGTTTTTATCAGATGCTGAAACTGAGAACTCTTTAGATACAAAGACCTTTCCCTCTAGTCCTTACAAAACAGTGCAAGTCAATAATCCATGAATCTTGCATTCAGTGAAAAGAGAACACTATTCATTATTAAGCAAACGCTAACTTAACATTAATAAAAAGATTAATTATGGATCAAGAACAAGTTAAAAATCGTTTTCAAGAGTTTATAGATAAACTTCAAGGAGCAAAAAGCAGACAATTTACATTTTTATTAGCTGGTCGTACTGGAGTTGGGAAGTCAAGCACAGTCAATAGCCTTATGGGGAAAAAAGTTGCTCCAACTGGTGACTTTGAGCCAACAACTATGAAAGTCGAAGTATACCCATCTGAAATTAGTGGCATTCGATTCAAAGTAGTTGATACTCCTGGACTTTGTGATGATCTTGAAGAGTCTGGTAATGACTATAAGTATCTTGATTTAATGCGCTCTCAGGTTGAAGAGATTGATTCAATGTGGTTTGTAAGCAAACTGAGTGAAACGAGAGTAACTAGCGATGAAAAAAGAGGAATCAAATTAATTTCTCAAACACTTAGTTCAGATGTTTGGAATCATGCAATCATCGTCTTTACTTTTGCTAATCAAGTAGAAGCGGAAAAATATCAGACTTTTCTTGAAAAAAGAACTGAACTTATTCGTAAAGAGATAGCAAAATATGCTGGAGAAAAGATTGCTAACGAAATTCCATCTGTGGCAGTGGATAATCTCAGCGAAACAACACCTGATGGAGAGAAATGGCTTGGGGAGTTATACACTAAAGTTTTCTCAAGAATGTCAAAACGTGGTGCTACTCCATTTCTTGTAGCAACAGCAGAATCTATCGTACCCAAAAAATATATTCCCTCTTTTAATCGTCAAGGAAATGAGCAAGAAACATCTTTAAATAATGAACAAAACCAAGATGAATCTAAACCGAGAATTGAACTTAATAAAGAGCAAAGAAATGAAATTATTAGAACAATTGATGCAAGTATTATCCCAAGTTTAGCGGCTATAGGTGCTGGTGTTGGTTCTATAGTACCTGGTGCTGGTACTGCCGTTGGTGCTGCTGTTGGTGCTGGTGTCGGCGCAGTAATTGGTTTAATAGCATGGATATCTAGTAAAGATTAAAAAAATCAAATGCGAAAATTCTTAGCTTATTGAGTTGAATTACATTTAGAAAATTTAACTTTCTACTATATTAAACGCCTTATGTGAATTAATAACACCTAAGTTATAGTAAGGCTTCCAGCTTGTGCTTTAACCAAAGTTCTCAACTATATTGACGTATTTACGTCTTTCCAGACTCTAACTCACATAAGCCGTATTAAGTAAATTTTATTTCTTTTGAGGTTATAACTAATGTTATCAAATGAGATTAGTCAGCAAGAGTTTGAAAAACTAATAGCACAAGCGAAAGAAATAGTAGAACAGCAAAAAGATAAAAGATTTGTAATTCTTTTAGCTGGGCGTACTGGAGTAGGCAAGTCCAGCACCATTAATAGTCTGATGGACAAAGAAGTTGCTCCAGTTGGTGATTATGAGCCAACTACTATGACTATTGAAAAATATGATAATGAACTAAATGGAGTTCCATTTACTATTTATGATTCTCCTGGTCTTTGTGACGAACTCGAAGAAAGGAAGAATGATTATACATATATCAATCTTATGATTGAGAAGATTGAAAAATTAGACTCTATGTGGTTTGTAACCAGACTAGATGATACGCGAGTTTCTAGAGATGAAAAAAGAGGAATTAAATTAATATCTCAAGCTTTTGGGAAGGAAGTTTGGCAACAAGCTATTATTGTTTTTACTTTTGCAGGAAATGTAAAGCCTGAAAAGTATTCAACAGCAGTTGTTGAAAGAACAAGATTAATTAAAAAAGAAATAGCCAATTATATAAATGCTGACGTTGCTGAAAATATCCCCTCAGTTGCAGTAGATAATCATAGTAAAACTACTCCTGATGGAAAAACATGGTTAAACAAGCTTTTTACCAATGCCTATAAAATAATGTCCGATGAAGGAGCTTTCCCTCTTATTTTTTCACTACTGGATCGTCTCGAACCTCCAAAGCCTAAAGTTGTTTATGAAACAAAAATTGAAAAAGTTTATGTAGATAAACCTTCTAATCCTTCTCCACAAGCATCCACATCGAATTTGTCTACATCTCAAAACCCTGATAATGAAAGCCAAATTCTGATGGATACAGACGACGAAAAAATAATTATAATAAAAACGCTAAATGTTTTTTCTAATTTTACGCAATATCATCAAACAGGGAAAAAATTAGGAGAACAGATAGGTAGTCATCCTGGTCGTATTGTTGGTGGAACAGCAGGAGGAATTGCTGGTGGTGCTGCTGATGGGGCTGAAATTGGTGGTGAAATAGCTGGAGATTTGGGAAAAGCAATTGGTAGAGTAGTTGGTGGAACAATAGGAGGAATTGTTGGATTTTTTAAATCATTTTAAAATCCATTCTCTCAACATCTTTTTATGAATATTTAAATTATTGTAATAATATGCGATTTTTTTTAATAGTTGGCAGAACGGGAGTAGGAAAATCAAGCTTTATTAATGCTACATTTGGTAAATATATCACTCAAACATCTGATTTTGAAGCTTGTACAAAAGTTGTTCAACATCATGCACAAAAGACTCCTTTTGGTGATATTTGTCTAATTGATACTCCTGGTTTAGCTGAAGAAGATGAAAATTGTGACAGACAATATCTTTCATTAATTAATTATAATGTTGACAAACATAAAGTACACACTACTTTATACTTAACTCGTTTAGATGAAACACGTTTTCGCCCAGATGAAAAACGGACATTAAAACTTTTAACAGAGGAACTAGGTTCTACTTTTTGGGAAAAAATAATTTTAGTTTTTACCTTTGCAGCTTCCGTTCCCTATGAAAATGTCGAAGAAAAAACTAATTATAGAAGAAATCAAATTACTGATTATTTAGCTTCAATTATTCCTCATAATAAATTTAAGGGATTCTCAGAAGTATGGCGTACAGACAATGTAGTACTAGGTTGGACACCGAAAGGTGTGCCTATTTTGTCACTAATGACTAGATAGATGTAACAGGGTAAACGCAAGAAAAATGACATGATAATATGCTAGCGATCGCTCCTCTTAAAAACAGTTTATAAGTCATATGATGTCCGTTTAAATAACCGTCATTGCGACGCTTGGGAAGCAATCTCAAAGACTTAGGGATTGCGTCGTTTCACTTCGTTCCACTCGCAATGACATATTATGGTTAATTTACCGGACTAGCCCCCCACGGGAAAATCCCACAACCAAGCATGAAAATTCTTTGTGATTAACTCCTCAAGGGCGCACGCAATGCACCCCTACTTCGCGCTGATTAACTATTTTCAAGTTAGCCCCACTCTGCTCCAAGCCGCGCTTCGCGCATCTACATGAATGTTTGTACACAACCTGCAGATGAAAATAATTCCCCCACTCTGGGCGGGGAAACCCCGCCCCTACTCCTTCATTCAATTAATTGAATTTTACTGATAGGTAAACTCTTCCCTGGAGAACGGCGTAACACCGCAGCAGATAATAACAGTTGCCAAGCTTTAATAGAAAAAACTGCTGGTATCATTAACTTAAAAGCACTCTGGATATGCTTTTGCTTCATAGCTGCTATGGTCCAGTGCAAGTGCAAATATTGTTTAATATCTTCTAAGGCTGGAATTTGGTCACGGTACTGTTCGTTGACTCGATGATATATTTTCTCTTTCATGAAAATATTAGTATGTAGGCGTTTGGCAAAAGCAAACTTGTAATTATAAGCACCAGACCACACTGTACGGTAAGCAAGACACTGATTGAGGAAAATAGCATCCCCAAATTGAGCAATACGAATCCAAGAATCAATATCATCGCAGTTAGCATCTAATTGAGAATCCCAACCACCGCTTTGCAAAAAAGCATCCCGCCTACAAGCTACCTGTACAGGAGTACCAAAGGGAACTAACTCCAATAGCATCCCATAGTGAATATCTGCTTGGGGGATATAAAAAGCTTTGCCAGAACCCGTAATTGGCGTGCGGCTGATTTCAACTTGATACTCATCCACCTGTGCCGCCATACAAGAACAGATTACCGCCTCAGGACGCAGTGCGATCGCCTGTGTCATCTCTTCCAGACAATTAGGTGCTAAATAATCATCATCATCTAAAAACTTAATCCAATCACCACTAGCCTTCTGTACCCCAGTATTTACCGCCGCCGCATGACCTTTATTACTTTCATGACGATAATATATAACTTCTCCAGCAGAAGCACATAACTCCTGCATATACTCCTGGGTACCATCCGATGAACCATCATCCACCACAATCACTTCACAGGGGATGGTTTGATTCATCGCCGACTCCACAGCACGCCGCAACAAATCTAAACGATTATAGGTTGCGATCGCCACACTAAATTTCATAAAATCCTCAATTAAACGAGCCACTGCTTGGTCTTTTCTGTTATAACCTTCCGTTTGTAAAAAGATTCTGGTACAGTCAACTTTTGAATCTTCCCTATAATGGAGCAAAAATTTTCTGCGGCTAGTTTTGCTTATCGTTCTAATGTTTTCTACTTAGGGTCTGCTGAATTGTCAATGGTTTTACGTCAAATTGGTTGTTTTCTTGATATATCTAGGTTTGAGCAATTTTTCGATATTTGAAGTTAATCCCTTGTCATAACTGGCTTTGAGGCTTTTTCCTTTGTGTTTTTTGTCTAAGTTACATTAATGTACATAACTGTAATAGGGAAGGGATTTTATAGCTAATTTTACTTACATAAAAATACGAATCTACACAATCCAATTCCGGATAATTTCCTATCGATGTAACTTGTATCTCATCCAGAACTTCAGCTTGCTTGGGTTACATTAATATCAGCTGAATTCAGCCCCTCTCTAACTCCCCAATTAACTTGCATATTGACAAAATCAAACAAATATGCATATAGTTTTCAGGTGTTCGATCTTGGTTTTTTTGACCATTAATAAAATTAGCGATCGCTCTGGGATGGGTTGCGTAGACATAGAGCACCTGGTCGTCAGACATCGCCAATCTGCCAATCATCGGTTAAAATAACTGGACTGGAAAGCAGTAGTCGATTTATAATAGTTGATCGTGAGTTTTTTACTGACTTATGAACGCGCAAGAAATAATCCGCTCCATTGAAGCGGAACACATCAAATCTGACCTACCCAAAATCTATGTAGGTGACACAGTTAGAGTCGGAGTTAAAATTAAAGAAGGTAACAAATACCGCGTACAGCCCTACGAAGGAGTTGTGATTGCCAAACGCAATGGCGGTATCAGTGAAACCATGACCGTTCGCCGCGTCTTTCAAGGCATTGGCGTAGAAAGAGTCTTTCTTTTGCACTCTCCCCGGATTGAAAAAATCAAAGTAGTACGCCGTGGTAAAGTAAGACGTGCTAAACTTTATTATCTACGCAACCGCGTTGGTAAAGCGACCCGAATCAAACAAAGATTCGATCGCCCTTTGTAGATTACAAATACGGTATGAAAGGGAAATATATAAAAAAGCGGCAACAGCCGCTAATTAGTTCCTTAAATTACAAATTAAAGTAACCTACAAAAAATGCCAAATTGCGCTAAACTAGAGAGAGTGTAAAACAAAGAACAAGATAGCTTGTGCGCTCTTAGTTCAGTTGGTAGAACGCAGGTCTCCAAAACCTGATGTCGGGGGTTCGAGTCCTCCAGGGCGCGCTCTCAAGATTAATTAAGCCCGAAATAAGTGCTATAGCTGCTAACATGGCAGTAAGTATCTTAAATTTCGGGTTTAATTTTTGTAGCGCAGCTTTTTGTTTCAATCCACAAGTTTGATTAGGGGCTGTAGCTTATTCATAAAACTTAGAGAAATAAAAATCTGATGGAGAATGGGGGATAAACGAACGTGGCCAAAAAAAAAGAATCAGAAATCCCTGAAAACAACAATGGGTTCAGTATTATGAACTTCTTTCAAGGCTTGAAAGAAGAGTTCGAGAAAGTAGTTTGGCCAAGTCGCAGACAGTTGGTGAGTGAATCAGCCGCTGTGCTACTAATGGTGACACTCTCCTCATCCTTAATATTTTTAGTAGATAAATTCTTTACTTGGGCAGCAGCAAAGGTATTCTGATGGCTCCAGGAACAGACGAAGGTCGGAATTCGGCATTGCAGTCGGAAAAGACCGAAGAAACGGCAATTAATACATCAAAAGAAGCACGTTGGTATGCGGTACAGGTAGCCTCTGGCTGCGAAAAACGCGTGAAAACTAATCTAGAACAGCGCATCCAGACTTTTGATGTGGCTGACAGAATTATTCAAGTGGAAATTCCCCACACTCCAGCGGTGAAAATTCGTAAGGATGGTAGTCGCCAGCATACGGAAGAAAAAGTTTTTCCTGGCTATGTACTGGTAAGAATGCTCATGGATGATGATTCCTGGCAAGTAGTCAGGAATACATCCCATGTAATTAACTTTGTGGGAGCAGAGCAAAAACGCGGCACAGGTAGAGGGCGTGGGCACGTAAAACCCGTACCCCTTTCCCATGCAGAAGTGGAAAGAATATTCAAACAGACTACCGAACAAGAGCCAATTGTCAAAATTGACATGGCTACTGGTGATAAGATAGTCGTGCTATCAGGTCCATTTAAGGACTTTGAAGGTGAGGTAATTGAGGTGAGTCCAGAACGGAGTAAACTGAAAGCCTTACTTTCGATTTTCGGACGGGATACACCAGTAGAATTGGAATTTAATCAGGTTCAAAAACAAGGCTAAAAATGGCGAAGAAAGTTGTAGCCCTTATTAAACTGGCTCTAAATGCGGGGAAAGCCAACCCAGCACCGCCAGTGGGACCCGCTCTGGGTCAACACGGCGTTAATATTATGATGTTCTGCAAGGAATACAATGCCAAAACAGCAGATAAAGCTGGTATGGTAATTCCTGTAGAAATTTCGGTTTATGAAGACCGGAGTTTTACATTTGTTCTCAAAACTCCCCCCGCATCGGTATTAATTACTAAAGCGGCGAAGATAGGCAAAGGTTCTAGCGAACCCAATAAAATTAAAGTGGGTTCAATTACCAGAGATCAACTCAAAGAGATTGCCGAAACCAAAATGCCTGACCTCAATGCCAATGACATTGAAGCGGCAATGAAAATTATTGAAGGTACTGCCAGAAATATGGGCGTAACCATTTCTGACTAGGACAGTTATCTCTAGGTAAGTTTGAATTTTGTATTGGTGATTTGCTTATACCAATCCAAAATCTAAAATCCAAAATCCAAAATTGTATCGGGGGAGAGATTTAACCTCGCTAATCACCCCAGGAGACTAAACAATGACAAAAAAAGTATCGCGTCGTCTACAGACGTTATTAGAGAAAGTAGAGGACAAAGATTACGAGCCTCTAGAAGCTTTGAATCTACTTAAGGAAACAGCAACTGCAAAATTTCCAGAAGCTGCTGAAGCCCATATCCGTTTGGGAATAGATCCTAAATATACGGACCAGCAGTTGCGAACCACAGTAGTTCTACCTAAAGGTACGGGACAGACTATAAGAGTAGCGGTAATTGCTAGGGGTGAGAAAGTCACAGAAGCCAGTAACGCTGGAGCTGATGTTTTCGGTTCGGAAGAATTGATTAACGAAATCCAACAAGGCAGAATGGACTTTGATAAGCTGATTGCCACCCCTGATATGATGCCTCAGGTAGCAAAGCTGGGTAAATTACTCGGTCCCCGTGGATTAATGCCTTCACCCAAGGGTGGTACTGTCACCACTGACTTGGTAGGTGCAATCAACGAATTTAAAGCGGGTAAATTGGAATATCGTGCCGATCGCACTGGCATTGTTCATGTTATGTTTGGTAAGGTATCCTTCACACCTGAAGATTTACTAGTAAATTTGAAGGCTCTGCAGGAATCAATTGACCGTAACCGCCCTTCTGGTGCTAAAGGTCGTTACTGGCGTACAGTCTATGTAGCTTCCACCATGGGGCCTTCAATTCGCGTTGATGTTAATGCCCTACGGGATTTGAAATTAGCTGAAGCCGCTTAGATTACCCTTTGATAATCTAAAATCCAAAATCGAATCAAGTAACAGCCGGAGACAGCAGGTGCAACTAGCTTAATTTCCTGCCGAGGTTTTGTTCGCTATTATCTAACTTTCTCGCCATTCCCGTGGCAGCAAGAGTTAGGTTAAGACAACAAACTTCGCTTCATCAACCCCGGTATGCTTAGCCGGGGTTTGTTGCTTTGATGGCGGACAGTTAATCACAAATAACCATTTAAAATCAACAACTGACAACTAACCCAAAAGTTGTTGCAAGGAGGTGAGAACGAGATGGGCAGAACCCTAGAAAATAAGAAAGAGATTGTAGCGGATCTCAAAAATACTTTAAGTGAATCCACTTTAGCCCTAGTTATTGATTATCAAGGGTTAACAGTTGGTGAAATTCGTGAATTACGTAACAAACTCCGCCCTAGTGGAACAGTTTGTAAGGTAACTAAGAACACCTTAATGGGTATTGCCATTCAAGATGATGAGAATTGGCAACCCATGTCAGAATTTCTCAAAGGTTCTTCTGCTTTTTTGCTGGTGAAGGAAGATTTTTCTGCAGCAATTAAGGCATACCAAGCTTTCCAGAAAGCCACCAAGAAGACAGAACTTCGCGGCGGTGTAATGGATGGTCAAATCCTCAAAGAAGCAGATGTCAAAGCCCTGGGAGATTTGCCATCCAAAGAGCAGCTCATGGCACAAATGGCTGGAGCACTCAATGCATTGGCTACCAAGATTGCTGTGGGTATCAACGAGGTTCCCAGTTCCTTGGCTCGTGCTTTACAGGCTCATGCGGATAAGGAAAAAGGTGACGCTGAGTCTTAGTTAGGAGTTACTAGTTAGGAGTTAGGAATTAAGAGTTTTAGTAATGATTAAAACAACCAACAACTAACAACTAACAACCAACAACTAACAACCAACAACCAATACATTTTACCTTCAAGGAGATACATAAATGTCTGCTACAACTGATGAAATTTTAGAAAAGTTAAAAACTCTAACTCTGTTGGAAGCAGCTGAGTTAGTTAAGCAAATTGAAGAAACTTTTGAAGTCAGTGCCGCTGCTCCTGCTGGTGGCATGATGATGATGGCTCCTGGTGCTGCTGGTGCTGCTGCTGCTGAACCAGAAGAAGAAAAGACCGAATTTGATTTGGTTCTGGAAGAGGTTCCTGCTGACAAGAAGATTGCTATCCTCAAGATTGTCCGGGAATTGACTGGTTTAGGTCTGAAGGAAGCCAAAGACATGGTAGAATCTGCGCCTAAGGCTATTAAGGAAGCTATGCCTAAGGATGCCGCTGAAGATGCTAAGAAGCGCATCGAGGAAGCTGGTGGTAAGGCAAGTGTGAAGTAATTTTAACTTTATTACTTCTTTATTGTTTATTTTTAAGGAGCCTGAGTTTCGGCTCCTTTTTTACTACTCATCCAACTCATCCGTTTCTTGATAAAGCTGCTGTAATTCTTGTAACTGGGTTTTGCGGGAGGTACGGCGATATTTTTTACTTTCTAACTTGGGTTCGTATTGCTTTTGTCCCTTACCCTTGGTTTTAACTTTCAATTTCGATTCCGGATCGCTTTGTTGTTGAATATGGGTTTTGCGAGCGATCGCAACTTCTAAAAAATCGAGATAATGTTGATAGCGTTCCCAGTCCCCGCTAACCACACAATCAGGTTCGTCTCGGTGTAAACAGTTACTAAAGCGACAGTTGGCAGTTGCTAATTTATGCCTTGCTTCTGGGAAAAAATTGGCTAGTTCTTCAGGGGTACAATCTAAATCCGGTTGATTAAAGCCGGGGGTATCCGCCAATAAACCACCACTGGGTAACTCAAATAACTCCACATGGCGGGTAGTATGACGACCGCGAGACAATTTACCAGAAACCTCTGCCACCCGCAATTGGGCATTAGGAATTAATTTATTAATTAAACTAGACTTACCAACCCCAGAAGCTCCGGCAATGACGGTGATTTTATGTTGTAGATATTGGTCTAATACTTCAATGTTGTGGTTCTGATAGACACTAATAAATAAAGGCTGGTACCCCCAATTAGATAAGCGATCGCTCAATTCATCTTGCTCTAGCGAGTTAATTAAATCACTTTTGTTCAAACATAAAATTACGTCTAAACCCGTAGACTCCGCCTTAACCAAAAACCGACTTAATTGATATGGTTCTAGGATTGGTTCCGCAACGGCAAATAGTAACAAAATTTGGTTCACATTAGCGATCGCCGGACGGTCTAATTCGCTGCTCCGGGTTAATACCTCTGCAATCGCCCCTCTCTCCCCAGCCCAATCAGCTTCCTCAATCAAAACGCGATCGCCAACCATTACCTGTTGACCAATCTTTTTTAACCGCGTTCTCCGAGTACAGAGGAGAATAGGGGGATGAGGAAAAGTAATTTCTCCCGAATCTACAGCATCTAATTGCACTCGGTAGAAATTAGCTTGCACGGCTAGTACCGTCCCTGTTAACCCAGTACTATTTAATACTTCCCCTGTCATGGGTTAGTCACACAACATCTAACTAGCATGGAAAAATAGTCGGTGCAGTCAACAATTTTTTCTACCTGATAGCCCGCCATAGTCAAGCTATCAGGAACCTGCTCAATTGGTTCTCCTGGATCTAACCAAACTTCCAGTAAACTACCCGGAGTCATGCGCTCCAGTTGCAGTTTGGTACGAACAAAATTAATGGGACACGGAGTGCCCCGCAAGTCCAATTGAGCATCAGGATGTGAAAGGGAAGATACACTCATCTTTGGTGAAATAAATTACCCAAAAAACCTTCTAGACCGCCTTTACCAGTGCGCTCACCTTTAATACTAGCTAATTTTTCTAACAATTCTCGCTCATCTGGAGTTATCTTTGTGGGGATATCAATCAATACCGTAATCATGTGGTCTCCCCGACTTACCGGATTACCCAAGCGTGGTACGCCACGATTTTCCAGTTTCATCACCGTATTTGGTTGAGTTCCCGCCGGTATAATCAGTTCCACCGGACCATCCACCGTATTTACCTCTAAGCGGCAGCCTAAAACGGCCTGGAGATAGCTAATGGTAATTTCTGAGATAATGTTAATCCCATCGCGCTGAAATTCACTATCCTCATTGACAAATAAATAAACATACAAATCTCCCGCCGGGCCATTGCGCTGTCCTGCATCTCCTTCTGAGGAGATTCGCAGACGAGTACCATTATCCACCCCAGCAGGAATAGTAATTTTCAATTTTTTGGTAACTTGGTTAGCACCCTTACCATTACAAGCATCACACTTATCCTCAATTACCATCCCCGTACCATTACAGGTGGGGCAAGTAGATACTTGAGTAAAACTACCGAAAGGCGTTCTAGTTACCCTTCTTACTTGGCCAGAACCGCTACAGGTAGAACAAGTCTGAGGACGGGTTCCCGGCTTCGCACCAGTACCACTACAAACTTCACAGGTTTCTAAATGGGAAATGCGAATTTCCTTTTCGCCGCCAAAAACAGCTTCCCGGAAATCTAACTTGAGGTCTAACCGTAAGTCATCTCCCCGCACGGGTCCACTACGCCTTCTTTGGCTTGGTCCTCCCATGCCACTACCGGCAAAGCCGCTGAAAATGCTTTCAAAGATATCAGCAAAACCGCCCATATCTCCCATATCCTGGAAGCCAGCACCTGCACCAGAAACTCCAGCTTCCCCAAAACGGTCATAGCGAGCGCGAGTTTCTGGTTCTGATAGCACTTCATAGGCGCGGTTAATTTCCTTAAATTGCTCATCAGCACCCGGTTCTTTATTCACATCCGGGTGATACTTTCTTGCCAACCGGCGGTAAGCACGTTTTAGTTCATCTTTGTCGGCGTCACGAGAGACACCCAGAGTTTCATAATAGTCGCGGGCCATATAGCAATAGGAAAGGTAAAAGTCAGAGTACGGATAGCAAACAGCAGTGCCTTGGTAAAATAATTATTGACCAGTGTGATTACCGACCTGATTTTGCCAATTTGGGCAGCTGCGGATAGGCAGAAGGCAAAAGTTAAATTTTGTTAATAGTTGATTTTACCTTTTACCTTTGACAAAAATCATCGGTAATTTACTGATAGTAGGCGCTTTTTTCGTGGGAGAACAAATCGAGATCCGAGCAAATTGGCTGTCTCTTTTACAATTGTGCTACGTATACGGATAAACTCCCTTATTTAAAGATTGGGGCTAGCCGCACTTTTAGGTGTGGAAATCCGATCTGTAATTTTTGTCGGCAGTTAGGAGTTCATAGGGGCACTGTGGCTTGCGCTCAAGAGGAGTTACTCCCTTCGGTGCTATAAAATTACCGAAAAATTGTAGGCTGGGGAGCCACTCTGTTGCGGAGGTTCCCTCCGTTGTAGTCAGTGGCGTTTGAGGGACGAAACCCAGCATCTAGTTGGGTTACTCTACCCTTCGGGAACGCCTGACGGCGAACGAGAAGCCGCTGTTGCGTCTACACTTCGTTCAACCCAACCTACGTTATAGGTAATCTTCTGCCGGGAAGGGAGTAGGAGTTAACAGAAGAAGCATCAGAAATTCAAGGAGTGCGATACGCGGAGCGTAAAGCCTCCGGTTTATCGGCCTTTGCACGGCTCCTGAAGGGAACATCGCATCGCATCAACCACTCTCTGTAAAAGTATCACCTCATTTGCCTGGTTGAAAAAGATCGTTTTTTACTCAGTTCTATCTAATACCAATTCAAATAATGTTTGCGACACATAAATTAAATTACTCGTAGGGGTTTAGCAGTGCTAAACCCCTACCCATCTGTCCCATTCTTTTTTCAAATTGGTATAACCATTGTTTTGGATCGCGTTTGGCATGGAAGCAAGCAAGTACAAAAACTGTATCCTGGTCAAAAAGGTAAATGATTATGTACGGAAATTTACGGATGAATGTTCCTCTTACCTGTTTGTGGACAACTTGATAAGCAAGGGGGTTTCGTCCAATCCCTGAAAGACAAACATTAACTGCACGAACAAACTCAGAACCCAAACCTGGATTTTGGGATTCGTACCAATTTATATCTTTTCCGTTTATATCGGAATTATTTAATTTTTCTCTCCTTCTTTTTTTTCTCTGCACTCTCAGCGTCTCTGCGGTTTTTTATCATTCCGATGTAGCCGGAATTGATATTACCCGCTATCGGGTGGAGATTCTGCAAGTTTTGACCAGCCAAGCTGTCATCTCCCTAGAAAAGACCCAAAGGCTAGAAGCCTGGGGCTATACAAACAAAGCCTGCTTACGCAGGCTAGAAATTTTTAGCCCACGCAGGTGGGCTTTGTTCGTGTAGCGATACCCTTCTAGGGTATTGGGATAGATTATTTCTTAAAATTTGGGATGCTCTCATTGGTGGGAGCTAATTCGGATCAGGGTTGTAAATTAAAATTCAACCAAAATCTAAGTTAAGAAATCATCAGGATACTCCACCCATTAAAGAACCACCAGGATATACATTATTAGAATCACCAACTACCGTTATATGAAAATCACTTTCCGTCATTCCTGGCCAACCAAATCCAGTAACGACAAGACCTTCAGACGGATAAAGTTCTATTTCTATTCCAGGCGCACCCGAATCCGAATCCCAATCCCATTCAAGATCATCTATGCTGAATCCCTCCTGTTCAAATTCTATTTCTATCTCTACGTCAACGTCTACGTCACCATACGGTTCAAAGCCACCATGAATCTCCTTAAGAGACTCACTGGAGATTTGCTGTATACTTAACAAGTCTTTGATAATAATCATGATCAGATTGCTCTCATTTTGGGAATTTCTCTATAATATTACTTCCACAAGTTAGGTAAATTTTTTATTTTTTTGTTCAAGTGCAAATTCCTACATCAATAGAATCACTTTAAAACTCTTATCTTGTAACCTTTTCAGGTTCTTTTTATCAAAGTTTAAGAGTATAGGGGTATAAGATTTAAAAATCTGTGAGCATCCCAAATGTTGAAATTTGTAGTGTAGGCATCTTGCCCTCCTTAATATATCAAGGGAGCAAGATGCTCCCACTACCCTATATTTTTGAAAAATTGGGATGCTCCCAAAAATCTTGCATTGAAAATTTAATTTATTAGGGAACAGGGAACAGCAGGCTATCAAAGGGTTTACTGGATTTATAAATGTCCGCGCCCGAAATGCGTAGTGCTATAAAAAAGAAAGACAGGCTAAAAAACCTGCCTTGCTGTCAATAAATTAAATTCAAACTCAGATTTAGAAGTTCATTTCAGCGGCTTGAACTTTCTCAACCTGTTTCTTCTTGAGTACAAGCATAATTTGTGCCAACATTACCAAACAGATAAAGGCAACTAGTCCTTTAACTCTGTTAGCATTTTGAAGAACAATTTCTGTGTCCTTTTGACCAAAACCACCAACGTTAGGATTATTGGTTAAAGCTTCCCCAGATGCAACTGCTTGTCCTTCAGATACAATCAGTTCTGGTCCTACGGGGATTTGTTCGCTAACCGTTTCGCCGGATTCTGTTTGGATGCTGACTGTATACTTCACATTACCGTCGCTATCTGCGTCTTTGGTAATCTGACTAATTGTGCCAGCAGCAGGAGCATTATAAATATTGTTGTTGCTCTTTTCACCAGTGGGATAAACTTGTCCTCGTCCCCGATTACCACCTGCATAAACTCCATACTTACCAAAATTGATGTTTTTATCAGTTGCAGGGTTAGGAGAAAGAACGGGGAAGACGATTTCTTGATATTGTTCGCCTGGTAAAGGTCCAACGATGATCACGTTTTCCGAATCTTCTTTGTAAGATTGGAAGTAAACGTCGCCGACTTCTTCTTTCATTTCCTCAGGAATCCGATCCTCAGGAGCAATCTTGAAACCTTCCGGTAACATTAGTACCGCACCAACATTTAAGCCGACTGGAGAACCGTCAGCACCTACCTGCTGTACGCTGGTGTCGTAGGGAATTTTGACTACTGCTTTGAAAACAGTATCCGGTAATACAGACTGGGGCACTTCTACTTCTGTAGGCTTCTGTGCTAGGTGACAGTTTGCACAAACAATTCTTCCCGTAGGTTCACGGGGGGTTTCCGGATAGGTTTGCTGTGCCCAGAAGGGATAAGCAGCAGCGGATTGAGGCAAAGCTAAATCGCTAGTGAAGAAAAAAGTTACAGTAGCGATCGCAACAAGCAAAGTTTTGGTTATTGCTTTGGAAATACGAGTTAAACTCGCTGTGTTACAAGGGTTTCTCATCTCTACAAGGACAAGGGTTCTCTGAATAATTAGTCAATGGTTAATAAATACTTAATGGTCAATAGTCAGGGGACTAGTACCGCTGCGCGTCAGTCAAATGTCAAAAGCCAAAAGTCAAAAGTATTGTGTTCTCTGACTTTGACGTTTTATAAAGGGTTGGTTTATTTTCCCCAACCTACACTAGTGACTTAGCGCGTTTGGAAGCAGCTTCCTAGAGGACATATACAGCTATCTTTAGTTCAGATGCTGATTATGCCCACCAAGGTTCTTCACCTGTGCGGAAGTCTGTTTCAGTCCAAGGAGTGATGACCATTTTGTCGTCTTCTACCTTGACATGACTCAGAGCCAAAGAGCGGGGTGCAGGACCACGGACTACTTTACCCGTTGCAGCGTACTGGGAACCGTGACAGGGACACTTGAATTTGTTTTCCGCAGCATTCCAAGGCACAACACAACCCAAGTGGGTGCAAATAGCGTTAATTCCATAATCGCCAATTGCTTCTTTGCTTTCTACCACAATATAGGTAGGATCGCCTTTCAGTCCCTGAACGAGAACGCGAGCGCCGGTATTATGGCTATCCAAAAATTTAGTGACGCTGACATCGTTGCCTAGTTCATCTTTGGCGGTAGCACCACCACCAGCACCACCACTAGCAGGGGGAAGAAAATACTTGGTAAAGGGATACAATACCCCCAGAGCAACTCCAGTAACAGTTCCAAAAGTCAGAAAATTCATAAACTGACGTCGCCCCATATCGGGCACGTCCATTGAATCAGAATATTGAGCCATAATCTACGCGTTCTTTGTACATTGTGTTTACAAGTTTGACCTGAGCCTCATAATTTGAGAAACTCTTCTTTGGTTCAAGATGCTATGACCCACAATCATGCCAGTATTATCTTTATTCCAGATATTGCCAGCATCCTTTTTGGTAGCATTACATTTCTTTATATTCCTATCATACTTGAGTGACCGGACTTCACTTTATAACTAAATGTAAAATAATAGTTGAGAGAAGCTATGACGGGAAAAGAATTACAGGAACTATTATGTGATAAATGGGGACATTCTTACGATGTCCAGTTACGTCGTACCCAGGGAAAGATATTTGTGCAAGTGATGTGGAAATACCTGGAGCAAGCATCTTTTCCTTTAACTGAAGCGGAGTATCAAGAGCACCTGGATACGGTTGCTAATTATTTACACGCAATGGGCAGTGTGGAAAAAGTACAAACCTTTATCCAAAAGACTAGGGAACGTCCTCGCTTGGGTAAAGCTGTAAGTATTCCTCTGGATTTGGGCGATCGCGCTTCTGAATGGTTAGTATAAATGTAGCAAAAATCTAGCAAATTTAGAATTTAGAATTTAGAACAAAATACATAGATGAATATCATGGGTAGATGGGTAGGGAACATCAGAGTCATCATTTTATACACAGGAGCATCTGCAAAATATAACAAGCATAAGAGCACGGCATCTACAAATTTCATGTCTTTGTAGAACTAGGTTCCTAGTGCCGTGCCCCGTAAGGATAATTTATGATTTTCTGGTGCTTTCTTTGAGATACCTGCTCCCCTGCATACCTCTATCCGGCAATGCTGGGTTGATCGAGTACTAGGCATCTTCAACTTCCAACTGTGCCATAGTTACTGCATCAAAAGCAAAGGCAAAAACTAAAGGCATGGGACACTTGAAGAAAAAACTGGAAGCGATCGCTGCAATTGTACCCATAAATGCTAAGGCTGACCAAATTTTCTCTTCACAGGTAAAGCCTTTCTCCAGTTTAATCAATGTCAGTACTTGAGAAGGAATTGGTTCGGGCATTACTGCTCCTGGAGGAAAAGCCCAATAGTTGTTGTAACGTTCCATAAATAAGTCTGTCCAGCCGTTATCCTCACACCATTCTTCAATCCAGGTGTCGCAGTAATGTTTCATCTTCAAGGGCAGAATTCGAGTTACCATGTTCTGTCTATTGTTGGGGTGATTCATATAAATATTGAGAGTGGCTGCAATCGGTTCAGTAATTGTGAATTAACTTTGCGAATATTTAATAAAGTTAAAGTTTTTATTTAAGCGACATATACAAAACAAGTGACCTGAATAAAATCCTTTCCTTAATTAACAGACTAACAGCATGGATTTAATTTTTCTGCCAAAAGAAAACAAACTTTACTTATCGTCAGCAAACATCAAAATCCTTCATTAATGAGTAAGTACTCACCATATAAAGATGATAAAAATATCAAGATTAGACGTTAAACATAGATAAAAACAGATTAATATAGCATTTCCATGGTTATAGAATCTGGTTGAAAAATTGAATAATTATTAATTTTGTCTCCTGGTTTCTCTACATCCATAGAAGTGTAAAGATTTTCAATGTTTTGTGAGTTTGTAAAGTTAAATGAACAGAGGTCAACCGCTGAGGGTCAGTCAAAAGTTAAAAATTAAGAGAAATAATCAAATATGAATGAGCAATTATGCTTATTTTTTGTGACCGACCCACCAGTGGGTACCAAGCCCCGTCATGAGTGGGACGATTGCATTGGACGGGGTTTAAATCCTCGTCCAACGCCTTCACTGTTGCCTGTTGCCTGTTGCCTGTTGCCTTTAAAAGCGATCGCCACACCAAACCAGTTACATGAAGATATGTAAATGCAAATCGATTCTTGTATGCTTTGACTGGGAATTACTGGATGGTAGAATACTAATCCCTTTTGGTAAAAATTATGGGGCGGAAAATCTCAAACAAGGGTAAAACTGGTGAACAAACGGTAATCGGTATCAAGCTCCCAAATTCTCTAAAGTGGAGGTGGAGAAAGATTTTTCCTTACTGTTACCCCTCGATTTATCGATGGGGAAACCGATAACTGATCACTGATAACTGAAAGGACTAGGGTGCAAATGAAGCGTGTTGGTGTAATTGGTGGTGGACAACTTGCTTGGATGATGGGGAGTGCTGCCAAGAAGTTGGGTGTGGAGTTAGTAGTGCAAACACCCAGTCAGGCCGATCCTGCTCTGAGTATAGCTAGTGATGCGGTATTTGGTGCTGTTGATGATGCGATCGCTACAGAAAAGTTAGCACAAAAATGTGATGTTGTTACCTTTGAGAATGAATTTGTTAATTTAGAAAAGTTGTCCCTTTTGGCACAGCAAGGAGTATACTTTCATCCTCGTTTATCAGCTTTAGAACCTCTTTTAGATAAATATCACCAACGTTGTTATTTGCAAGAGTTAGGTTTACCTACACCCAGATTTTTTGCTTTAGGAGAAGAACTAGCTCCCCAGGAAGTGAGCAAGATTGACTCTCTTTCCCATCTATTGAATTCCCTACCTTGGGAAAAATTGGGTTTTCCATTAGTTCTGAAAGCTCGCCGTCATGGATATGATGGTCAGGGAACTTTTATTGTTAAAAAAATTGAAGATTTACAATCAAAGTTAACTTTTCCCCAGGTTCAAGGTAATTTATTTTTGGCAGAAGAATTTATTCCCTTTAAGAAAGAACTAGCGGTAATTGCAGCTCGTTCTATGAATGAGGATATTGTCACCTATCCAGTAGTAGAAACCCAACAAGAACAACAAATTTGTCGGCGAGTCATTGCACCAGCCGATATAGATTCTGCAGTGTCAAAAGATATTAATTATATAGCTACTACTCTCCTGAATCAACTTGATTATGTTGGAGTTTTAGGGATTGAATTATTCCTCACGCAGGATGACAAAGTATTAGTGAATGAAATTGCCCCTCGAACTCACAATTCCGGACATTTTTCCTTAGATGCTTGTGAAACCTCTCAATTTGAACAGCAGCTACGGGCGGTTTGTGGTTTGCCCTTGGGAAATGTTAAATTAACTTGTCCATGTGCTATTATGGTGAATTTATTGGGTTACGAGCAATCTGAGAATCAATATATTCACAAACGCCAACAAATCGAACAGATTGCCCAAACTCACCTTTATTGGTATGGTAAAAGTGAAGCCCGTCCCGGTCGGAAAATGGCTCATGTGACGGCTTTGTTGGACAATTGCGATCGCAATAAAGCAATGGCGATCGCTGATCAAATAGAAGCAATTTGGTATCCGAGCTAAAAGTACAAGAATTCATGAAAATAAATTTGGTTTGATATACACAAGTTGATTTTTAAGGGTTATAATGAGGAAGTTCTACTGCGACGTTGGTGACTGCCATATAGTTTTTTGATCTATGTCTTGAAAAATAAGGGAACTAATATTATGATTCGTGGCAGTAAACCGGGCTTGTACCCGGAAACTTTAAACGAAAAATATCGGTGCCCACCTGGTTTAACCAGGTCATAAACTTAGGTAAAACGGCGTTGCGGTAAACTAAAAATTATTAGCTCCCCAGGTTTTGATAACTAGGGAGCTTTTAATTTATTCATCTAAGTGCGCCTGTGGGGTTAATTTATTTGTACCAATCTTTGGCGGAATGCCCCAACTTTTAGCTCCCCGATTTCAAGAAGTCGGGGAGCTGTGGTTCATATCCCTACATCAAAATTGGTGATAAACTGTATCAATTGATTCTAATTCCCGGATTCATAAGAGTTAGAATTACTACAGTTATGTCCAATTGTGTCTAGTTCCTACCAAAATTGATACAAACACCATTAGATACTGCGTTTCCAGCCTCAGTCTATCAGCTGGACAATGGTTTGACCTTTATTCATCAGGAAATTCCCCATACCCCTGTAGTTGTAGCTGATGTGTGGGTACGTGCTGGTGTCACTAGAGAACCGGAACCCTGGTTTGGGATGGCACACTTTTTGGAACATATGATTTTTAAAGGTACAGCAAACCTAGGTCCGGGGGTATTTGACCGAGAAATAGAAAATCGTGGCGGTGTCACTAATGCTGCAACCAGTTATGATTATGCCCATTATTCCCTAACTACAGCGACAGATTACTTGGAAGAAACACTACCGCAGTTAGGGGAATTACTATTAAATGCAGCAATTCCTCAATCAGAATTTGTACGAGAGAGAGATGTAGTATTAGAAGAAATTCTCCAGTCCTATGACGATCCTGATTGGGTGGGATTTCAGTCCTTGTTGCAAAGTGCGTACCCAAACCATCCTTACGGGCGTTCAGTATTGGGTACTCAGGAAGAATTAATGCAGCACTCACCAGAAGCCATGCGTTGTTTCCATCGCGCTCACTACCAGCCAGAAAATATGACGGTGGTATTGGTGGGGGGAGTAGCAGAACCATCTGCTTGGGAATTGGTTAATCGCACATTTGCTAATTTCTGCGAACCTGACAATTGTCCGCCATCAGTCGAAATTACTCAGTCAGGAATAGTTGGTATTCAACGTCAAGAATTATGCTTACCAAGACTGGAACATGCACGGTTAATGATGGCGTGGATAGGACCAGGAGTAGATGAACTGCGAGATGCCTACGGTTTAGATTTACTATCAGTATTACTAGGAGAAGGGCGAACTTCCCGTTTAGTTCAGGATTTACGAGAGGAACGTCAGTTAGTACACTTAATTAATAGTAGTTTTTCCTTGCAAAGGGAATCGAGCTTATTTACGATTACTGCCTGGTTAGAACCAGAAAAATTAGATTTAGTTGAGTCGTTAATTCACTTACATTTGAATGATACGATAGTATCTGGAATCGGAGAAGAGGAACTGAGGCGTTGTCAAAGGCTATTATGCAATGATTATGCATTTTCTACAGAAACACCTAATCAACTTGCCAGCCTCTATGGTTATTATGGTACCATTGCCCAAGCTGAATTAGCAGTTCAATATCCACAACAAATTCAATCATTTCAGCTCCAAGAACTGCAACAATTAGCTCAGAAGTATCTTTCTGGTGATAATTATGCCGTTACTGTGGTTAAAGCCTCTTGCCCATGAGTGAGGGAGTGAGAGAGTGAGGGAGTGATGGAGTGAGGGAGTGATGGAGTGAGGGAGTTAAGGAGTGATGGAGTGAAGGAGTGATGGAGTGAAAGAATTAAACTGTCAACCGTCAACCGTCAACTGTCAACTGTCAACCGTCAACCGTCAACTGTCAACCGTCAACTGTCAACCGTCAACTCCTAACTAAATTTAATGACTAGTTCCCAACAAACATCGACAATTCATCGTATAGTCTTGAGTAATGGGATTGTGCTACTGGTAACAGAAAATCCCACTAGTGATATCATTGCAGGCAGAATTTTTATCCGCGCTGGTAGTTGTAACGAAAAGCGAGAACAGGCGGGATTAGCCCATTTGTTATCTGCGGTGATTACCAAGGGATGTGATGGACTATCGAGTTTGGCAATTGCGGAACAGGTAGAGTCTTTGGGAGCGAGTTTGGGTGCTGATGCCAGCTCCGATTATTTCTTATTATCTTTGAAGACAGTAAGCGTTGATTTTCCAGAGATTTTGACCTTAGCCGGACGGATTTTGCGATCGCCCACTTTTCCCCAAACAGAGGTAGAATTAGAAAAACGCATTGCCTTGCAAGATATTCGTTCCCAAAAAGAGCGCCCATTTAGTGTTGCTTTCGATAAATTAAGAAAGGCAATGTACCCGAATCATCCCTATGGCATATCCATCTTAGGGGAGGAATCATCGCTAGGGGATTTAACTGGAGCAGATTTATCCCGTTTTCATCAGCAGTATTTTAGACCAGATAATATAGTCATCAGCATTTCCGGCAGAATTACCTCCAAGGATGCAGAGAATTTAGTGGAGAAAGTGTTTGGTGATTGGCAAATACCCAATACAGAGCTAACAACCCTCAATTCATCACAAATACCAACAGTTCCCCAACAGATAGCTACCCCACAAAATACCCAGCAGTCAATAGTGATGTTAGGTTATTTGGCTGCATCAGTGCATTCATCTGACTATGGAGCATTGAAACTACTATCTACATATTTGGGGAATGGACTTTCCAGTCGTTTATTTGTGGAATTACGGGAAAAACAAGGTTTAGCTTACGAAGTATCAGCCTTTTATCCCACTCGAATGTTTCCAGCATCATTTGTGGTTTATATGGGTACGGCTCCAGAAAATACTTACAAAGCCTTATCTGGATTGTACACAGAGGTAGAATTATTATGTACCACCGAATTATCAGCAGCATCATTGCAAGCATCCAAAAATAAGATATTGGGTCAATATGCTTTAGGTAAACAAACAAATGCCCAAATAGCTCAAGTTTATGGCTGGTATGAGGTGATGGGATTAGGAATTGAATTTGATTGTCAGTTTCAGGAATCCATTATGGAGGTAAGTGTAGCAGATGCGATCGCAGTTGCCAATAAATATCTCCGGGAACCTTATGTATCTTTAGTTGGTCAAGAAGCACCTGTGCATAGTGCATTAGAGCAGTTTTCCACCACAATATCACCATAGTTGTCTGGTAGATAACTGCAAAGGTACTATGTTTGTGAGTTTTCCAGGGGCAAGTTTTATGACAAGCAGTTACTCAACCAAGCCACTGAGTTATATCCCATCGCCAATATTATGGCAGATATGCTTGATTCTATCGGCCATCACACCGATGATGTTCGCGGTATCTCCAGCCAAAAGCCAAACTATTGCCCAAGTAGTTATTGGTAATAGTAGTATTACAAGACCAACTCTTAAAGTTGGCAGTCAGGGAGAATCAGTATCCGAACTGCAAGCAGCACTGAAACTGTTAGGTTTTTACAAGGGTAAAGTGGATGGGAAATACAACAACTCCACAGCCAGCGCAGTATCGAAATTCAAACAAGCTGCGGGCTTAAAACCCGATGGAATTGTTGATACTAATACTTGGCAAAAACTCTTTCCCAGCCAAAAAGCACAAACATCAACCCAAACAAATATTTCTCAAGTTTCTGTTTCTTCCCAAACATCCAATACCACACCCGAACCCAAACCAGCCAACCCAAAACCAAAACCTGCCAATAATATTAAACCCGAACCCAAACCAGCCAATCCAAAACCAAAACCAAAACCAAAACCAAATACCACCGTTAGTACCCAGAAAAAACCAACCCAAAAACAAACCTCATCTACCCGAATTAGACAAACCTCCCGTAGTAGGGGTTCCAAACCGACTCGCCGAGCTTCCCGTACTCGAACTACTCGAACCAGAAAAGTATCCCGGAGTAGTAGGCTTTTTGGGACTTCCCGTAATCCTTCTCTTCAATATACGGCACAAGGATTACCGATTTTACGCCAAGGAGCGCAAGGATCGGAAGTAGTCACATTACAAACTAGGCTGAAAAAGCGAGGATTTCTCAAAGGAAATGTCGATGGTGACTTTGGCGAGCAAACCCTAACAGCAGTCAAAGCATTTCAAAAGCGTTATGGCTTGGAAGATGATGGTGTAGTTGGTGGTGCTACCTGGCGCATTCTACTACGTAGGTAAGCTGCTGTACAGCTAAATTGTATAAGGTGAAAACGTCAAATGATTGTAGTGCGGGCATCTTGCCCGCGTCCAATATACAAATTAAATACGCCACAGCTTAAGTGAGCACAAATCAATTCTCATTTTGAATTAGAAGATTCACAAAAATAATTTTAATATTTTCTCACCCAGTTTCTGTTGGAGACTGGGTTTCTCATACCATTTTGGATTTTAGATTGTGGATTGTGAAAGAGCTACTGTATGAGGGAGCATCCCAATTTTTGAAAAACACAGAGGGAGCCATGCCCGAAGGGCTATACGATACGCACCGAAACCCTTATATAATGGTGCGTTTCGCTACGCGACAACACAACGCCAGTCGCCTTATGTCGGGAAACCCGCCAACAGCGCTGGCTCCCCTACGTATATTTCTGATACTTTTTCGTGAAAACCATATGGTATTATGTCCCGCGAATTGCTTGTATTTCTGGCAATCCATGTACCCCAAAATAGCCTAGATTAATTTTATGAATTTAGGTGTAGGTTGGGTGGAGGAACGTAGACCCGAAGGGGCTTCTCGAAGAGTAACCCAACACCCGAAGAAATTGGTATTGTTGGGTTTCACTCCGTTCCACCCAACCTACATTAATTTTTCTGTTTCCAAAGTGACAAAGAAGGGTTATTGCCCGAAGGGACAGAGTTTGCAACCCAGAGCAGCGCGAAAGCTGAAGGGTTATCATAACTGGGAGGAGGCACAGACGCATGAAAAGAATAGATGTTGAAAGAAGAACTATTTTTGTCGGTTTATCAGGAAGTCATGGATATGGTTTAAACCGTCCTGATTCCGATTTTGATTACCGAGGGGTATTTATTGCACCCAAACAATACTACCTCGGTTCTGATAGAATTGAGCAAAAAGATCAGGGGTGGGATGAACCAGGGATATTTTCATTTTTGGATGGAAATCAAGATACGGTAATTTATGAATTAAGGAAAATAATTCATTTATTATCTGGAGCAAATCCCAATGTTTTAGAATTATTATGGCTGCGGGAATATCCTGTGTTGACTGATGTTGGTAAACATTTAATCAGCCATAGAAATTTATTTTTGAGTAAAAAAGTCAGGCACACTTATGCTGGTTATGCTTTTGCTCAAATCAAAAAGATGGAAACCCATCGTAAATGGTTATTAAATCCTCCGGAAAAGAAACCTGTGCCGACTGATTTTGGCATAGAAGATGAAGCACCACTCACTAAGGAAGAGTTGAATGCTTTTTTGGAATATCTTTATAATTTAATTAGGGGCAAAATTGAATTTTTATCAGAATCAGAACAACTATATCAGTTACTCACAGGAGATATTGATTTCAAAGGAATACTCAAGCAATATACTTTACCTGATGATACTTTAGAATATACTCAAAAATTAACCAATAGCCGTAAAGATTTTATTCGTTTATTGCAAAAAAGCCAAAGTTACCAAGGTGCTTTAAGGGAATGGAAAGCATATATATCTTGGCAAAAAAATCGGAATCCGGCTAGAGCAGAAATGGAAAGAAAGTCTGGATTTGACTTAAAACATGGGATGCACTGCATTAGATTGCTGCGTAGTGGTTTAGAAATATTAAAAACAGGGGAATTGACTGTAGATAGGAGAATAGCCGGTGATGCTGATGATTTAAAAGCTATTCTTAGAGGCGATCGCACTTACGAAGAAGTGATGCAAATGGCAGAAGAACTAATAGCTCAAATGGATATTGTTTACGAACAATCTATTTTACCTTCTAGACCAAATTTAGACCAAATTAATCAATTATGTATACAACTTGTGGAGATGCAAGGATGGAATGAAACAAGTAATAAGTAATAGGTAATAGGTAATAAAGAAAATCCCCTCACTATGAAAGAAAAAAGCCAGATATTCTTTCCTCCTGCCTCCAGCAAAACTGCCTTGTTTATTCAGAGTTAGGAGTTTAGAGTTAAAGAGTAATAATTAACTCAGCAAACCCATATATACCAATAATTAGTAGTAGTAAAGCTGTAAATTGAGTAATACGTTTTTGATGGGATGGAGCAAGTTGTTCTCGAATTAAAATGGAAATAGATGCACCAACCACAAAACTCAATCCTAATACTATGTAAGCTGGTCTTCCGGGAGTCAAAGTGGAAAGTACTAACATGGCAATTGCTAGTAACAACATTAACAATTCTACAAACCGAGGAGGATTTTGTTGACTAGCAAACATCAAGCTATTAAACCAGAAATGCCAACTTCTCATAATTAGTTTAGTTTAGAATTAGTTCGTTTATTTGTCTTGCTTAGTGAGTTGTAGAGTAAGCTGTTAAGTGTCTAAATTGTATATATAAAGTGGGCAGGATACCGGCACTACAATCACCGTATATATAAAGTGGGCAGGATGCCCACACTACAATCATCTGATTTTTTTACTTTATACAATTTAGCTGCGTATTAAATTAAGAGGGTTGAGTACAGGATTCAACACTGAAACATTAAAAATTGCTCAAACATCGACTCTGTTAGGAAGTATCCCAAATATTAAATATTGTAGTACGGGCATCTTGCCCGATGGTAGTATGGGCATCTTGCCTGTATTAAATATCAAGGGAGCAAGAGGTTAATATCAAGGGAGCAAGATATTAATATCAAGAGAGCAAGAGTTTAATATCAAGGGAGCAAGATGCTCCCACTACGTAATATTACTGAAAATTTGGGATACTCCCCTCAGTTATAAAATCCAAGAATGAACTACATGAAACCGTTTTCAGAGATGAATCAATAGGTTTTCTAGCCTCTCGTGCCCAATTTCTGACCCGTACCATTTGCTTCCGCCGTATCTTCTGGTAATTCTACTCCAAAAACACGAGCAAAAGCTTTTTCTACTTTATACCCAGAGTCAATTGATTCTAAGGGGTCTTTCCGTAGTCTGTGACGCAAACACAGGGTAATTACCCGTTGAATATCTTCCACGGTAACTTCAGTACGTCCTTCAAAGGCGGTTATAGCTTTAGCGGCGCGGTTGGTAACAATATCACCCCGCAAACCATCTACATTCAATTCCGAACAAACTTCAGAAATTTTCACTCGCAAGTCATAGTCAATATTTACCGAAGGTAAAAGCTGTTGAGCGTTGACTATACTTTGTTGTAACTCTTCTTGTTGTCCTTGGTACTTTGCTAAGAATTCAGGTGGATTTTGGTCAAATTCTGACCTTTGTTCCACAATCTCGACTCGTAATGCTGGTTCTCGAACAGTATGAATTTCCGAGTGCATCCCGAATCTATCTAGTAACTGGGGACGTAATTCCCCTTCCTCTGGATTCCCAGAACCAACTAGTACAAACCGGGCTGGGTGACGAATGGAAATCCCTTCCCGTTCTACGGTATTCCAACCACTAGCAGCAGAATCCAATAACACATCTACCAAGTGGTCATCAAGGAGGTTAACTTCATCCACATAGAGGATACCCCGGTTTGCCTTGGCTAGAAGACCTGGTTCAAAGGCTTTTACACCCTCAGAAAGAGCTTTTTCAATATCAATGGTGCCACAAACCCTATCTTCTGTAGCACCTAAAGGTAAGTCAATCATTTCGACTTTCTTTTGCTCTGTGGGTATATCCTCACCTTGCAGTAATTGTTGTCTCACCTCATCGCTCATCAAATCGGGATCGCTGGGATGGCTGCTGAAAGGGTCGTTAGCAACTACAGGGATTTCTGGAAGTAAATCCGCCAATGCTCTAATAGTAGTAGATTTACCTGTACCGCGATCGCCCATTATCATCACACCGCCAACTTTAGGGTCAATCACATTTAAAATTAGAGCCAGTTTCATTTCTTCCTGACCCACAATGGCTGTAAAAGGAAAGACTGCACGACGCGCAGTAGGGGTAGCAACAGAAGTAGGGCTCACTAAATTAACCTTTATCTATAAATTTCTCTTCTTACCGTTTTATTTTGCCATAGGGAGGGGATTATCAGTTATCAGTTGTTGGTTGGTGGTTGTTGGTTGGTGGTTGGTGGTTGGTGGTTGGTGGTTGGTGGTTGTTGGTTTAATTCCTATCACTCTGGGCGGGGAAACCCCGCCCCTACTCCTTCACTCCTTCACTCCATCACTCCATCACTCCATCACTCCATCACTCCATCACTCCTTCACTCCATCACTCCATCACTCCATCACTCCCTCACACCTCCACTCCTCCACTCCTCCTGAAAATGGTAGGATATGGTAGTTTATGCTGTTGGCTTCGCTGTGAATGAACAAAATATTGGATGAAGAGCTTTCTATACAAATAGGCGATCGCATCAAGAGTAAGGCGAAAAAACCTTTTGATAATGCTTATAAAGCGGCATTGTCAACAGCAGGAGCTACCTATGTACAAGGTTTTGTAGTCAGCAACCATAAACCATATCATCCCATAGAGCACGCTTGGATTGAGTTAATAGATACATCCAGCGATGAATCTATCACACGCATTGCCGATCCTACTCTTAAGCATCTCCAGAAAAAGAGCGATAATTTTTGGTATTTTTCAGCACAAAGCCTAACTGTAAAAAAACTGAAAGCAATTATTGAAGAATCTCAGGAAGACTACCCAGAAGACGATCCCCTGCCCATCTACGGTGATGCACCATATGAATATTATGGTGATGTGATGTTGGGTGGCAAGGAATATTTGACGGCTTATCAAACAGCTATTCAAAAATGCCAAGAATTAAGCCAGCTAGATGCGGAAAATAATGGCAAGTAATATTTATAGCGCTACGTGCTAGGGAACAGGGAACAGGGAACAGCAGACTGTCAAAGGGCGCGGACATTGTTGAATGCAGCAAACCCATGAACATTACAGCGATTTTCAGGTAAATAGACCACACCGTAGGGGTTTAGCATTGCTAAACCCCTACATGAAGATGTGGTTCAAATAGATGAAAACTGCTGTAAACAATTCGTAATTCGTAATTCGTAATTAGGGCTTGCTGAAAAAGTCTTTTGGTGGGGGTAGGGAATAGGGAATAGGCAATAGGCAATAGGCAATAGTTAGGTGCCTATTTTTTTCTATTCTTTTTACTATCAAAAATTAGAGATGCAAGAATTTTAAACCGTTAATCCTAATTCCCTTGCACGCCCTGACTCAAAAAATAG
>JASJCJ010000291.1 GCA_030066045.1 Calothrix sp. MO_167.B12 | reverse complement strand
CCAATTAATCGCTGGGCTTCTCCGGGATGTTTTTCGATATACCCTGATATTGAATTCATGTTTTAACCTTGATAAAAGCTGATTTAATATTATTTTACCAGATTTTATTTATATTCCGGAGATATCTATTGGGAAAGCCAACAATTATTCAACAAATAAAATAAACGCTACATTTTTTTCTGTATCGAATCATAATCACTCAAATCTTCATAATTTACTGTTGGGTTACGGCGCAAATATAAATTTATCGTTTCTCGACAAATACTCTCATGCGCCTGCACCCAACCTACCATAACTTACTTTTGAAATCACCCAAACTGTGTCAAGAAGCGGAATGCCTTGACCACATAATCAGTGCAATCACTGGGGGAAGTTTCATAAAAAGCGGGCCATGCTTTCACCTTATCTTCATCATAGCGATCGCTCCTTTGGGGATATTTTTCTAACCATGCTAGTCTGACTGAATGACCAATTAATACATCCAAAACAATGTATTCTTGAATTTGTAAGTTGGGATTTTTAGCTGCGATCGCTCCTAGTTCCATCAATGTCTCAATGTTAACTTGGCGATACTCTGGAGCTTCAATCTTATTCAACAGATGTTCTACTTGCAGAGCAAAGTTCTTTTCTCCTGCGGTCATTTCCGCTATTATTTCCTCACTATCCAAGCGGTTGCGGCGCTCTAGTTTATCACCAACAACCAAGCCCTTACAGTGATGCATCAATAACCATACCTGTTTAAAAAAGTCTTTGGGAACCCTGCCTGTACTTCCTTCTGCTTGGCGGAACCGTCGCCAACCATTTACGGGTACTTCTACCTCATCTATCGCCACTGGTTGCAATACCCAATCAATCTCACTTTCCTTTTGGGTGACGTGTAATGATTCCTGCTGGCGCAATAATTGGCTCATATCTGCATATGCTACCAATACATCATACAGCCTGGTTTTCACCTCAAAGGGTGACAACTGCATCAAATATTCATAGGCTTCATCTTGAGTTACCTTTAACTCCTGGGCGAGTTCACTAGTTATTAACAAAATTAAATAGCCTACACGCAGGGTAAGTAATCCCTTAAATAGTTCTGGTTCCGACTTGATTAAATTACTCAGATATATGAGAATTTCTTGAGTTAAAACCCGATCACGAATATCCTCACGGCAGAAATTATCAATTTTCTCGGCAATTTCATGATGAGACATGGGCACAGCAATCAAGGATGCTTCATTGTATGCCCTACCAACAGCAATTTGCTTGCCACACACTATAATACTGGTGACTACATCCGATAAACCCACATCAACCATCTTCAATAGTCCCGCAGCCCTACGCACCACGGCCCAAATTCCCAAATCTCCAGCTTTGGTATAAACTTCCTCGAGTAGATCTGCCACAGTGACCGGATTTTCAGGACCACCAAAACCCGTATCAAATTTCAAACCAGATAAACGGCTCAAAGTCTGCAATAATTCTATTTGCTCGTAAATATTTTGTGAGCTTCGCAAAGAGGAAAGCAATAAACCTAAATTGGTTTCGCATTCCATTTGGAACTCTTGAGTATGTTCCAATGGCCAATTTTTTTCTGGATGATAAGTAAGATAAGAACAGCGTAGTGCTGCATTCGTAACAGCAGAAGAGGATAAGTTCAATTCATGGAGAAAATCAATCCTTTCTGTGGTACCTGTTAACATAAATTGGTTTAACTGTCCCAGTTGTACCCGCACGCCGTTAGAAACACCATTTTGGAGTTCCTGCATCAATTCTAATAGTGCTTCCTTACCAGTTTCTAACATGGTATGGGTGAGCATTAAAGTTAAGGTGGGGCGGCCCAAATTATGCCAATAATTCTGAATGTAAGCCAATTCGCTTCTGAGGCGATCGACCAAAAAATGGTAATCCAGGGTTAAGTAAAATTGCTCCGCATCTAAAAATGATGGTAAAAATACTACCATTTCCTTACCTATACGGAAGAATCTAGATGTGGTTAAACTCCGCAATCGCCTTACCGGACGGCCAGTTAAATCCAGCTTTTCATTACTGCCTAACTGGGCATAAATAGCGGATAGTTCTCCGACTTGCCTTACCTGGATAGGTTCAATTTGTTTCGGTGTTTGTGTGGCGATCCCGTAAATTTCTAACTTAGTTTGTAAATCCTCATCTTCTGCTAGTAAAGCAATTTGCACCAAGGGATCTCGATATTTGCCTATACGTAAATGCCTACCCAGGGGATCTATATCCCCTACATCCAGTAAACCTTCACTTAACATTTGCCCGAGAAAATATAAACTCTGCGCCCATACCAAAGGAATATTTTCATTGGGTAACCTGGGTTGAGTTTGGGGTGTAGCTTTTTCTGCCTCTATATGCTCCTCTGGCACATAATACAGTTCTGGCAGCAAACCTAAACCATCCTGCTCTATTAATATGGATTCTAAACGCTCTTGATAATGCTTAACTTTTTCAATGTCCCCAAAAAACAATCCATCTAGTAGTAAATACGTAAAGAAGAGGGGCCATTCACACTCAATATCTTCAAATTGCTTCAGTTCCAACGGCTCATAATGTAAACGCTGGGTATCTTCTAATACCGTTTGATGACCATCTCTGAGGAAACGTTTACAACCATATTTCCCCTCCAATTTATCAACGATATCATTGAGAGTGCGTTCCCTCAGTTGTTTATTTGCTACCGCGAAGGCAGGAAAACCAATAACACTCAACAGTGCAGCATCACTTTCCTTTGAGGCAGATTCCCTGGGCAATAGAGATTCCAGAGTAATACGGGTGCGGGCAATCTCATCGGGGAGTACGTGAATCACAGAAGCTTGACTACCCCGAACCCCAAATAAATTTAACCCATTAATTGCCTCTAGGGCAGCTTTCGCCATGCCCACGGAACTAGCATTCAATTCAGCATTACCACGGTTAATTTTATTACCCCGTTCCCAAATGCCATAATCTGGAGTGCGATAAGCTCTACCAATGTAGTAGACCAGATTTTGGACGAAATCCACCTCATCCAGGTTATAAATAATCTGCAATCCGGAAGCCGTCATCTGTGCCAACATCAGTAAAAAGATGGATGTGGCATCTAGCTGTAAATGTCCCCATTCATCATCACCAACTACTACATCCCCAGTAACGGTATTGTATTTAGCGTGTAAGGCATCTAAAGGGGATTGGGTATGTTTAAACTGTTCAACCTTAGCCGCTTGTCGCATCATGGCAAACAGCAAACCCCGCATCAACTTCACAGTGCTATGTTCTAACTCATAGGTACGTCCTTGACTTTCATCCACCTTGCGGTATGCCAGTCCCAGTCCCCAAACTGCCAAAATACTGTAAACATTATCCCGTACCCAAGCATCTGTATAATCACCGTGGGCAGTAATTGCCGTACTCGCAGGCAGCAAACCAGTAATTGGATTTTGCCGTGCTAAAATAATTTGTCTAATTTGCTGATAGTAGTGCTGTAAGCGGTTTTGCAGTTGCAAAGCTGTTTCCATGATTTTTCTTAAGCAAGAACATGTTCCCAAAGAATAGGGAAAATTGGGTAATTTAGCGCATCAAAAAATTGGTATTGCTCCCTTTGAAGTATAAATTGGAGCCTAGAGATGTTTCACTGCAACGTCTCTACAAGGTTTTTATAATTACACAACATACTTTATACATGGATTCAACAGCACCCCCAAAAATTATTCCTAGTTTTGCCTGTAATCAAGTTTAATTACTAAAGATATTTACTAGTTTGGTAGATAATTTAATTTCTATTATCTACTATTTGTGGGTTTATGGAGCAAGTCAACTAGTAGTTCATTGCATTATTTCTGAGAAGTAAACAATTATAGTGGGAGCGAGACGCTTCCCCCTGTAAGGAAGCAGGCTTTCCGATCCGCACTACAGCTGCCCTTCAAACTATTTTTTGTGATAATCTTCTGATAATTCCACTGTCCATTTAAAATCAGGATTAAGTTTATGTGACCTAATCCACATTAAATTAGAACCATCAAAAAGAGGAACTGAGATTTGGTACCATTTTCCACCAATTAATTTTCTGTACCACTGATAATTACCGATCATGAAATCAAGGATCTCTTGCATTTATTCATAACCATCCATCTAATTTTATTTACTTGAATTATCCTGTAACCTTATTTAATAATTAATAGAAGATGTAATATTACTCCGATTTTTAAACTTAGAGAATCCTTTACCTAAGCCATGAGAGAAGCAACTAATATCACCTCCTGTATTTCCTTGTTCACTAAAACTATATTAACCTCAACCTATATCTATCTGTATATCTAGCATGACAAAAAAGGTTTAATTATTCGTGTTTTTTAATCCAGGCTGAATCAGCTATGTTTATTAGCTGTGGAAAAAGATAAAACGATTAATCAAATAGTAGAAGATTTGATTGATAGCTTACCCGAACCGAAAAAATTCAATGTCACTGAGGGCTTTCATCCCTTACCTGAAGTACATATATGACCCTCCGCCATGCTTCGAGTCATATCTTCAAGGGTTTTCAGCCTGTTTGCTGATCAAACGAATACCTCGCCCTTAAAGGGCGGGGTTTATCCCTATAAATATAGTGTCTTTTATTTGAAAACCCCGACCAGGTAATTGGTCGGGGCAACTTTTAATACACCCCTTGCACCACAACAACAGTACCAGTATCAAAAATTTAAAACCTGCCAAATTGCCAATTCATGATTGGGTAAGGTTTTATTCTTGATCAACTTCAGTACTACTGAGTAATTAGGGGTGCAATATTGATAATCCACAACAGAATTACTGACGCATTAAAGGCGCGAAGGGGAAGATTCTGCTAAAAATGGGAATTCTAGTGGAAGGACTTTTCTTGGCAGGTGTTTGTGTACTAACACTGGAATCATTATTTTTAGCTTTCTTGGAAATTGTGGAGGACTGGCTGTTTGTGGAGCTATTAGAATTATTTAACTCTGACGGAGTTGTTTCATCAGTAGTATACATAACCTCTGAGGTATCAGTACTATCAGTATTACTAGATACTTTATTATCTTGGGCGTAAGATGGTACAACAACCACGGTGGAACTGACTACTAAAACTAATGGTAGTAAAGTACGAATATATTGATCCATGATGATTAATTAGAGGTTACAAGTTAGTAATGCTGAAAAGCTTTATTTAACTGTCTTTATTCAAAAATGAAATCAAGATTTTGTGAGAGTTTAAATGTTTTGTCTATCAACTAAATCGACATTGCTTATTTCGCAAATGTAGTAAATGTCATAACTCTTATTGATTGAATCTGCATCGAAATGCATATTTCAATTACACCAACGATCAACAATGTACTTTTCTGTATATTATTTGGACAAGGGAAATATCCCGTAGATATTATTTTTTCTGCTTCACAAAAAAAATATATATCGTTAAAAGAATGTGTAATGAGCGAATTACGTTTTGCAACGGGGATTTTACCCCGTTGCAAAACGCGCTGATTATAGAAGCAGGGGAATTCAACCCCCAAGGTTGGTTAATTTTTGCTATTTTTTAGATAAATATATAGATTCTTCATCAAAAAAGAGGTAGAGTCAGTAAATTCTCTACCTCTTGTGGACTTATATCATGTCCAGTTAAAGATTTATCACTAACATTTTATGAGTGTAAGTGATTTACCAGGCATTATATGATGCAATTGTTACAATCGGTGATTGATGCGTTCAAATATGATTGCAGTGTCAAACACCCTACAGAAAAAATATGCCAGTTGTGTAGGTCATACTTCTTGCAATAAAGGTACAAAAATTGTTAAGGTTGGCAAATGCGATCGCGTTTGTCCCAACCATTCCTATACCAATGAACTACCCCGCCTCAAAGTCGGACGGGGTTTCTAATTCCCCATCGGATTTGAGGTTGGATTTTTGACGCTTCTTCTGCCCAAGTTGCCGCATCGAGCCAGTATGCTTGCGCTTACTAGTCGAATTGGTAGAGCTTAGACATCCACAGTCTGCGAGGCTGGTTCCCAACCCCGGTTGCTGATTTGTTGCAACGTTGTACATCACCATCACAGAACCTCTATCACGGGGTATCTCAAAACCACATGCGTCACAAATATGATATCGGTTTGATAATTCGGCCCAATGCTTGTGGATTTTTCCGCAGTATCGTTTAAGGTAACAGTACCATGTTTACCATTGCTGTTTACTTGACAACCAGATTTAGCTGGATAAGTCCAACCTGAGTAATTACGAATTGACTTGAATTTCGGCAATCCTCTCAAGCCTTGAAAGAATGCGCCATAAGCCAAATCAACACGTTTTACTGTGGATTGCATTGCTTGTGAGTGAAGGTAAGCAAACTCAACCCATTCCTTTTTGAAAGCAGGTAAACAATTCTGCTGTTCAAAATAAGTAACAGTTTTCTTATTTGCCTTCCATTCATAACGACGGTGAGCAACACAAGCATTGTAAAGATATGCATGATTACGTCTTGCCTGAAGCAGCTTAGTTTGCTGAACTTTATTTGGATACAGTCGAAATGTATATCTTCTAATGCCCAAGTGTTATTCACCTCCTTATTTTGCGTGACTCAATGTTATCAACTACAATCAATCTAGCACACTTTTCCCATATCGCTCGAAATTTGTATGACTAAATTGCGTATAAGTTCACACGTTGTTTTTTATATTCACCTGCATATCGTTTTTGTAACCAAGTACAGGCGCAAAGTGCTTACCGAAATATTGGGTTCTAAAGTCCTGTCTTTTGAGGCAGAATGTTTTTGGGACGGGGTTTGAATCCCGGTCACAAAAACAAACTTATTACTCCTTCGGAGTTCGCCATTTGCTTTATGCCGGGGAACCCGTCCACCGCAATGGCTCACTTATT
>JASJCJ010000053.1 GCA_030066045.1 Calothrix sp. MO_167.B12 | reverse complement strand
ACAGAGCTACAAGCTAGCTTCGCACTCGTAGGTGTCGTGACCAAAGAAACGTAGTACGCAAAGTACTTAGACTGGTCAACTAGGGCTGTATTTCAAGCCCCCGCTACATCGGTACTCCGATTAGCGGTGGGTTGTTGACTTCTACAAGAATTGCTGAGTGTCCAAAACCTGGGTTGAGCTTCTCGATCGTCAACCCGACTGTTGAGATAATCTACTGGGCTATATTTATGTTAAAGTAGCACAAATTCTCCAACAGTGGGGATTGGCGGAGAATCATTCAAAACCCATTTTGTCGGACGTTCTCGCCTTGCGCCGTTCCTGAATACCTGGTTAGCGGCTCCTGAGCTTGCAATTTTGCCCCATCACTTTATGATTGGTCACATCTTGGAAGTTGTGGATAATTATGATCCAACAACAGAGGTTGTATTGTTGCTGGAGTCTTTCGATCAAGCGATGTTCTTTTATTTGAAAAACCTACCCATTACACCACCTCAATGCTACGAGCAAGTAAATAAGACCTGGGATGAATTCCAGCCAGGAGTTGGCGTTAATATAGGTTCGTGCGACCAGGTGCAGCCTAGATTGAGGCATATTTTCAACGCTGGTGTCGATGGGTGAAAGGTGGGATTATCGACCTGCGGGCTTTGACTCGCTCATTTGCTTTGACAGTTGGAGTCACCTGCTTGCCTTCATGCTCCTAGGGCTTTAACTTCAGCCCTTCCTTGACTCCACCCAACCAAATTGAGAGTTTCTGACTTTCGCCCACATACTTCGACCGATTATAGCGGGACGGCTCCAAAACCATTGATGTCGCGCGCCCGCCCGGTGAAACGGATCGGTGTACTGACATACCTTGCTTTCCTTCCCATAGAACCGCGCCGACATGGTTGCTCAGGCGGGATATCACCCTTGGTAGAAGATAGTGTTGACTATCTCCTGCCTCCGGTAGTTTGTAATGCTTAACTTTATGTTCTTGTCGCTTAACGAGCCCTCCAGAACTAGCATTGAGGTTCCCTCAGGCTGATTCGGCGTTTTTAACTGCCACAACAGCGTACCGGTTCGCCCATAATAGACCAGGGTACCGTTGTATTGTAACACTAGGTGTCCTGGCATCTCTGACGCGAAGTTCGCTGGCAGATCACCGGCTACATACGGACTCCAAAGGATTACGGCATCACTGCCTTTTAGCACTGGACCCATTTGTGGGTCGTTCTCCAGATATGCGCTGCCGTCCAATGCTTTAATCTTCTGTCCTGGAAGTAATGTAGAGTTGGTGCGGCACTCCAGCCGGCTTGTGCTAAGCATTTCTCCCAATAGGTTCAGTTGGAATACTCGGGTCAGATCCTCATAATACCATCCATCGATTGCGGCTCTCGAAGACAGGATAGTCAGTTTCGCTAATGCTGTTATCGGGGTCATATCCTGAGGATTCAACGCACCCACCTCAGGAAGCCAGGTGCCGGAGCCATAAGCACTGTCGTTAACAACGCCTTGCAGGACTTGCGTACAGTCTACTATGATCACTTGCTTTTCCTTTGCTTCGGCTAGGGCTTGATATACTGCACCATCCTTGGGATTGTTGGAAGCGCCAGAAGGAAAGTTACCTTCACCATAGGACTCAAGGATGAGCCCTCTGATAAATCTGGGTGTGGGTGAGTCCTTAAACCACTCCTGAATCAAGGAGGCCATCAATGCCGAAGAAGAGTCGTTTCCTTTTGCCGTCTTGTACCATGTTGGAAAAGCATTGAGTTGTAATACTGGAAGATCATTAACATTTTTCTTGATCTCTCCAACTTTTCTCAGCACGGAGGCACAGCTTGACTTATCACTGAGGGTCGTCTGGCTTACGTATGGCGTCGTGAGGATTCGGTCGGGATACACTCTAAAATCAATGCCACATTTTCCTAAGGCTGGGTAGTTAGGAGAGGAAAAAGCTTTAAACTCGTTTGTATTACTCTTCACACTGCGGTTGCCACGATAAAGGTCGCCATCAAAATAGAGACAAACCTCTGGAATACCACTTATAGCAGCTGCAATTGCACCACAAACATTTTGGTAGGCATCTGTATTGTATCTAAGCGTCAACTCTTCTGGAGTCTTCGGATTGCCGGAGAACATTGGCACCTGCGAACCCGTGAGGATCACCGATTTGTCGAGGGCGATAGTTATGTAACCCTTCTTAGAAACGTCAGACAACAAAAATGGTAGGGTTGATGCAGTATAGGCCATCGTATCCGTTCCATGTAAGACAACCCAAGCATTGTAGCTCTCATAATGCTTCAATATTTCCTCTGCTATTAAACACCAATCACTTGGCTGCAAATTAGTGCTGTCTAGTGTTCCCGTTGGCGAGTCAAACTTCAGTTCGGTGGAGTATGTCACTTCAACATTTGGGAATTGCTGCTTGAGGATGGGATTGAGGAGACGTTTGCAGGCAGTCGCAAAGTTCTGGGCTGACATGGGAACCAATGGATTTCCCGTACAACTAATTGTTCCACCAGTATTGATAACGCAAACCTTTAAGATATTCATGAATCAGAGCTTCATTACTAAAATGAATGTGATAGTGCCAATTGGTTCAGGGAGCGACAAGCTTGTTGAAAGCAATATAGGTAAAGGATTTCAGGTGATATACCCCTCAAAACAATTTCCCCAAAGATGGTGCTTATTGAAAATCAACCATCAAGTTATTAAGCTGTTCTACCCACATAAACCCTGAATATACGAAGATAATGGTTTTTTGAAGGTAAGAACTCATCAGTTTTATTCTCAATAACGATCCCATTTAATCAGTCAAGCCAGAGGGCTATGAGCCTTATACAGTAACTTCTCTAGCTCTTTTGTCACCCCCTGATGAGCTCGCTGTCTTTATTGGGGATACTTAGATAATGTCAACCCCCTTGTCCGGAACAAACATGTAGCAGTAGAATCTATACTCAACTATAAACTCAGGTCCTTTTGAGCTAGCGATACGTTCCTTACCATCTTTATCCTTCTTGATTATGAGTGGTGGCCCTTGATTAACCGTCCAGTTAGCAGTCGCAGGGTCGGTGATGAGATTACCAGCAAAGTCAAAGTTTGTTACCTGATCGCCTCCATCTTTCTGCGACCATGAGTCACAGCCCTCAGATGAGTTATCGCACCGAACCCAATGGTAATCACCTGACCAATCACTATCTTCGACACCCGGAATTTCCGAACTGGGAGAAATCAGTAACGCGGTGAAGTGACCTTCCAAGCCGCTCTTGAAATTATCGGATTTGTACTGTAGGAGTTCATCCTTTGTGGTTCCTACATAGATGAGCCCATCCTTCTCTGCATAGGAGCGAACTGCCTCGCCGAATTTTTCAAAGGTCTTGGTATCTTTTGGTGTCAGTAGATAGCCACTCTTCCGACCTGGTTGTGCAAAACTGTTGGTTGTAATGTTAGTGCCGTAGGCATAGCAGTTGTTATTGGGTTGAAACTTATAGGACATGAAGTTGCCATCGCAATCTCCAGCAGGGTTGTAGCAGACTGCTTTTCCACCACGAACTGTATCGCTGTACTGAGGGATTTTGTAAGTCTTACCTGACTCATGCATGGTTACTTCCACCATTTTTGGAGCAATGAGGTGCTCGTTTGGTGCGTTTGACTCATCATCGTGAATTTCCACCTGATGCAATAGGTCATCTGGATGGATCATTCCTGAGAGTTTGAAGAATCTTGATGTGGCCATATTGACTCCTTTGTCTATGGGTAGCCATTTAACATTAAGGTCTACCAGAAACTGTGATTTCTGGTTTCCTAAAAGACGATTCCAGTTATCAGTTTCTGAATTTTTACTCAAAAAAAACGAACCACATTCGCATTAAAGGCATATGATTCTGCCTCTAGTGAGTGGTTATACCATTCTTGACGAGGCGTTGAAAATTGCATAATGGACACTTCGAGCTTTACTTGTGACATGGAACTAATATCAAATCCGCCTAATTGCACATAGTTCTAATAACCTCATAATCAGGGTTTTAAGCCATTGATTGTGAGGTTATTTAACTGGATTTGATATGACACAGTATGCAATTGTTTCTTTTCCACTTTAGCACCACCAAATTTTATCCCGTGTCGAAGCCAGGGAAAATACGGAGTGTATAGACTAACTTATAAATTATCCACGAATTCCCAGCGATAAATTGGCGATTGCCTGATGGAGTAATGGAATGGCAACTATATATAGCATTATTATTAGGAAATGGTTGAACTTTTGCTATCTCACTTTCAACCGATACAGTCTCCGTCTCTAATACATTCTTATCATCTTGCGACCTTATCTGCTGCTGCTGTTCCCCATTTTCTTCTGGGGTAGGAGACTGACTCGACCCTGACATCTGTAGGGACGAACAGCCTTTTGCCCCTACTTCCGACTCCGACTCTCGAAAATAGGGACTCAACTTCTGTTTAAGCCATTTCCGTGCCAAAGATATCCGCTTGCAGACATTGTCATAAGATATCCCTTGCTGTTCGGCAATTTCTTTATGGGAAAGCTCCTGATTAAAATGCAAAATAAACGTCTCTCGACACTTTTCCGGCAACTTAGCAATCGCCTCTCGTATCATATCCGACCTCTCCTCTCTCTCCAGAACCGACTCTGGACATTCAACCGTTCCTGTCAAGTCTCGGCGTGTGAGTAGCATTTGATACTGCTGAAGAAATTCTCACGGGGTGACAAGCACCCCGAAACCTATACCACCACTGGCTTAACCTGACGCAACCTGAAGACAACAATTGAAGGTAATGATCATCATGATGCCTTTCTTGAATGCCCTTGGCTATACGTGCCATGCTGGGGATTTGGGGCACTTCCTCTTTCGGAGTTACTGGAAAAAATGCAAGTTGCCATCACTCACAAATCTCTTTTCTAACGGTTATTTGCTCTAGAGAAATGTCCCAATTTTGGTCGATCGCTTTTGAGAAAAAGGGCGATCGCTACCCTATCCATCCTAGTCACAGCACCCTTGGGAGCTTGGGCAATACCTACTTTTGCACCGAAACTCTTACAAAAAGGAGAAGTCGAGCCGACAAAAGTAGCGATCACTCGTCCTATTGTTTTGTTAGCTGCCGTTGATACTTCACCTCTTGCTGTGGATGTGTTGTTAAAAGTTGTGGAGTTGGCGAGACGTTGTGATTCTGAATTAACAAAGAGCGTCCCATACTGTCCAATAATTGGCATCAGTTCCATCTGCTGTCGCCACAATACCTACCATAGCAGCACAGTTGGAGTTACAACCAATGTCGGGTTTGCTATCGGAAGTTGGGCTGAGATTTTTTTCAGAAAATTTAACTCCTGAAGCTGTTACTGTGACTTTAAATATTCCTGATAAATTGGGTGTTTGTAGTATTTGCTTAGGATTGTCAGATGTGATAATACCTGCCCAATTATTATCTGTTGCTTCAATCTTTACTGTCCATTTAGTAACCACATTTTCTGTATCATTTTGTGGTGATACATAAGCCCAAAATTGCGCTCCCTTTCCTGAATGTTTTGCAACATTACCAATCATTTCACTCATAGGATTATCCTTTATTACTTGTTTGTACATCTTAATGACGATTTTGGTCACTAGTTTCTGAATTTTTACTCAAAAAAAATAGCGATCACCCCTCCCGTATCCGCCAATGTTCGATCCCAAATTCGCCCAATATACTTTGATGAGCAATGGGCACTAGAGGATAATTTCAAGTTTTCAATAAAAGGAGTTATGAACCCAGATGTAGTATTATCCTGCATCCAACTCAACAATAAAACAGGCAGCCTAAATATTTTCCTAGGGGACATCAAAGGCGATCGCCAGAGGTAGTCATATCTCAAAAACTCCCGACTGCCTTCGACAACTTTAGTAATAGTCTGGCTCACAAGTTCTCTTGGCTCTATAGAACTATCTACAAATTCAGGTATTTCTGCCTTTACTTCCTCAAAACACTCTTCTGGCGATACCGTCACTGTTTCCTCAATAGTCTGGTCCGCGAGTTCCGTTACTTCAACATAACCCTCCACAAACTCAGGTTTTTCCCCTTCTTTCTTAATCTCCCTTGTTTCCCTGACTTCCCCATCAGTTCCTCGAAAATAGCTGCTCAACTTCTGTTTAAGCTGTTTCCGTGCCAAAGATATCCGCTTGCAGACATTATCATAAGATATCCCCTGCTGTCCAGCAATTTCTTTATGGTCAAGCTCCCGATAAAAATGCAAAATAAACGTCTCTCGGCACTTTTCCGGTAACTCAGCGATCGCCCCTCGTATCCGTTCGGACCTCTCCTCTCTCTCCAGAACAGACTCTGGACATTCAACTGTTCCTGTAGTAATAACTTTCTCAGTATTTCCCACCCATTCAATACTTTCAACACCCACAGCACCACAAGAACGTTTGCGGATAAGATCGATGCAAAAATTACGAGTTACCTGATACAACCAAGCCTTTAAATTAGTAATTTTTTCCCCGAACTTTTGCACCTTTTCCCAAGCTTTTACCATTGCCTGACTCAGAGCATCCTCCGCATCCATTCGGTTAAAATTCATCATATTGAGACAGCAGCGATAAAGCTGGTCTCGACTTTCTTGCCATTGCGGCCAAAACTGAGAGATTAGATGGGAGCGATCGTTCTCTGTTGCAGCATTATCTATTAAGTTTCGTCTGGTATTTGCAGTGCTGGAGCTCATAAAAAATGAGATTGGTTTTGTCCTTCTGATTGGAGTTTGGACAAAATGTTAATTTCGATCCTCTCTCCTTACACTCTTAAGACGATTTCCAAACCCAATTTCTGAATTTTTCGAGTTAGCACTAATTTTTTGATCTCGACTCAACCAACTTCAATCATCAACCCACATTTCGCACTTCAAAGCGTATTACCAATGAAGCATTCCTTTCAATGACACCTTAACCAGATCGGTAAATATATAAATTGCAGGGCTTCAATATACTAACGATTCCGGTAAAATGATAACAATTATCATTTTAACTGTTTAACTGTCTTTGAGCCTCATGGAAAAGCTGGAAGAGTTTAATGTCCTTGTTGTGGGTGCAGGTGCAGCAGGGATTGGCATTGGTGCTGTCCTGACAGATCTGGGATTAGATGACTTCGCCATCCTGGAGCGGCATCAAATTGGTGAGTCCTTTCGGCGGTGGCCCCAGGAGATGCATTTCATTACTCCATCTTTTCCCAGTCATGGCTTTGGAAATCTTGATTTGAACGCGATCGCCCCCAAAACTTCTCCTGCCATTGCCTTTCGACGAGAACATCTGACGGGCAAGCAATATGCTCAGTATTTAGAGAAGGTTGCAGATTTCTTTGGGCTCCTGGTTTATACAGGCGTTGAAGTTCTTCATATTGAACCTTTACCACAGTGCAAAGGATTCCTGGTTCATGTCCCTGATGGCATTCTCAAAACCCAATTTCTGATTTGGGCTGCTGGGGAATTTCAATATCCCAACTTAACTCCTTTTCCTGGTGCAGATTTATGTTTACATAATTCTCAGGTTCAATCTTGGACTCATTTGTCAGGGGACGAATTTACGATCATCGGTGGCTATGAAAGTGGCATGGATGCTGCGTACAATTTAGTTGCATTAAACAAACGAGTCAAAGTTTTAGATCGCACTGGCATTTGGGCAAACCCCGATACTGATCCCAGTATTTCCTTATCTCCCTATACCCTTGAGCGAGCCGAGTTTTGTTACTCTACTGGGCGGCTAGATTTGATTGACGATGTCGCGGTCGAAGAAGTGAAAGCCGTTCCTGGTGGCTATGCCATTTATAGCGAATATAACAAGTGGGTGTCACCTACCCAACCCATTCTCTGTACGGGATTTGAGGGCAGTTTGAAACAAATTGCCCATTTGTTTAACTGGTCTGAAGGCTATGCTGGATTAACTGAAGAGGACGAATCTACCATCACCCCCGGATTATTTGTAGTTGGGCCTTCTGTACGGCACAGTAACCTCATCTTCTGCTTTATCTACAAGTTTCGCCAGCGTTTTGCTGTTGTTGCAAATGCGATCGCCCAACGCCTTGGCATCGATCCCACACCTCTTGAGTTTTACCGACAGTCAGGGATGTTTCTTGAGGATCTCTCCTGCTGCGACAATGACTGTGTCTGCTAAACTCACTCTTTATTCCCCCATGTCTCACCCCACTGCCTCTACTCAACGCACAATTGTTGTTATTGGGAAAGAGAATACCGGCAAATCTCAATTGATTGCCTCTCTGACCCATCGCACGCCCTACAGCAGCAATTTTCGTGGCTCTACAATTACCTGTGAGCGCTACATGGGAGACGGTATGATGTTTATCGATACACCCGGGATTTTGTATCGTTCTGATACGACAACCACTCGATCCGCATTAGAACAATTACAGAAGGGTGACAGGATCTTGTTGGTGGTGAAAGCAACCCATGCTGATGAGGATCTGGCGGATTTACTGCCCCTGGTGGACGGCAAACAGGGTATTGTGGTCATGACATTTTGGGATAAAGTGTTGCCATGTGAGTCTACCCAGCAGGTTATTCGCCGCTGGCAACAGACAGCCAATCTCCCGTTGATGACCGTTGATGCTCGAAACTTGACCGCAATGCAACGCCAGGAAATTAAAACTGCGATTGAGCAGCCCACTGCATTTTCTACTCAACTGCAACCGATGACCTTGGGATGGCGGATTGAACCACATCCAACCCTGCTGGAGCATCCTCGTTTGGGTTGGCTGTTGGCGATCATTCTGCTGCTGATACCCGCCGTCCTTGCTGTCTGGTTTGCCAATACGTTTGCAGGGATTGTTGATCCACTCATACAGGGATTGGTCAGCCCAACTGTAGAAGCCTTTTCTGGCTTACCATCTCTGCCCAAGGAAATTTTGATTGGACCCTATGGCTTGGTAACAATGGGACCGTTGCTGTTTGTCTGGGCAGTGCCAACGGTCATTCTTTATGCTCTATTTCTGGGTACTTACAAAGCCAGTGGTTTAGTCGAACGAATTACCATTGCTTTGCATCCGTTGTTACGTCCCTTCGGCTTATCGGGACGAAATTTGGTGCGCGTTATTATGGGGTTTGGTTGTAATGTGCCAGCCGTGATCAGCACCCGTGCCTGCTCCAGTTGTTCTCGCAAAACCTGTACTTCAGCGATCGCCTTTGGTTCGGCCTGTTCTTACCAGTTTGGTGCCACACTGGGAGTGTTCAGTGCGGCAAACTTGCCCTACCTGGTGATTCCTTACCTAGTCTACCTGACGATTACAACGTTGATTTACACTCGCTTAATTTCACCCAAGTCGGCTCGTTCTCCCCAAAACCGACTGATGATTGAGCATCGCACTTTCCTGGAAGTTCCTCGATGGTCAGCCATTTGGCGCGGAACAAAGGGAACCCTCAACCAGTTCTTCACCAATGCTATTCCCATCTTTTTGGCGATCGCGTTGATTGCCTCTGTCCTGGATTGGTTGGGTGTTTTGAATGGTTTGAGTCGGTTGATCGATCCAACAATGGGTTTGTTTCGGCTGCCACCGGAAGCAGCATTACCTGTGATTCTGGCATCAGTTCGCAAAGACGGGCTACTGCTATTTGCTGAACCCAATACGGTCAGCCTGTTGTCCCCTGTGCAAATCCTTACAGGCGTTTATCTAGCCGGGGTACTGTTACCCTGTCTGGTGACAGCACTGACAATCGCTCGTGAGCAATCACCCAAATTTGCTTTGAGATTGATGCTAAGACAAGCGATCGCGGCGATCATGTTTACCTTCATTCTGGCTTGGGGCGGTTATTTGATCTGGGCAACTTGAAGCACAGGATAACTTGCAACCATAGCAATTTTCAGTTGGGGGTAATGTTGTAATTGACACTCTCCCGCGTTCTACGCGGGAGATTCTACTAGTTCATAAATACCTGTGCACAGAGAAGGTGGTGTTTGACGGGGTTTTCTGTACGGATGGTCATTTGACCCCTTAGACAGCGCATCGCAGCAGTTAGAACGCCGCAGCCCCGGCTTCTGCCACTGCATGGTCTTGCTCTCCTGACCCACCGCTGACACCGATTGCCCCAACAACCTTACCATCTCGCTTCAAAGGTATCCCTCCGGCAAAGATCATTACACGCCCATCGTTTGACGCATGTATCCCGAAGAACTGGCCCCCTGATTGGCTATGTTCGGCAAGGTTCAGAGTAGCTATGTCGAAAGCACGTGATGTGTATGCCTTCTTAATAGAAATATCAATGCTGCCAATCCAAGCTTCATCCATCCTCACATGTGCAACCAAGTTGCCTCCGCTATCAGCAACCGCGATATTCATAGGCTGACCAATCTCCTCCGCCTTTTTCTCCGCTGCCGCAATCACCCGACGCGCGTCGTTTAGTGTCACCATACTTCCTGCTCCTTGTAATAGATTTGTGTTACCTTACCTGAGTATCATCTCTTTGGAAAGATTGTCAATTTCGACACTGAGACGTTTGAAAAATGCATATTTAATTAACTTTCGATGGTATTGAGTGCTTAAAGTTCTAAAAGCTTAGATTTTCTTACATTCTAGCTGACATAACATCTAAATTTTCTTGCGTTTACCCTGGGCTGCACCCCAAGACATATAATAATGATTATCATTATCTTATTAATTTTACTCGACAATTTTAGTTTATAAGGTAATAACCATAGAAATTTTATCCCTATTTTTTTTACTTTGATGTTTGTCAAACCTTGAGTGATTATCATTATCATTGTCCACTTACCATTTTTATTAAAACTATGCCAAGCAAAAAAATTCATGTCCGGGAATATAATGTCAAAGCACATGACCGAATTATCCATACCAGGGTTTACAACTTCATTTGTCAATACTGTCAAGAGATATCACAACGGGAGACTTATGCTACCGGATGTCCTAAATATGGAAACAAATGTAATGGAGTCGCGAGTAAGTGCTTGCGATGTAAAAAGCAGTAGACATCTCTAACAAAAGTAGCCTGTATATTAGACATCTCCAAAAAAGATAAAAGCTTTACTGTGACTAGTTTAAATCGTGGTAATGCAAGGATGATTTTTGTGCTAGTCAATGATGAAAATTCTCTATTTTCTTCTTTTGGTTCAATTGTTAATTCTTTTTTTGGGTTTTTTAATTGGAGTGTCGATTAAATCTTCTCCTTGATAAGCTAAATCTCCCTTAAATTTTTGTTGAGGGTCAAATGTGTCTCAATATTCCCGATCCGAAGGTTATATCATGTTTGAGTCCGGGTTCGCCAGTAATGACATCAACCATATCACTACCATTTGGTAAAACTATCATTTGGGCGTTGCATCATTGCGGGATGATTTATAATCAAGGGGAAATTTTTATGGCAGTGATCGCTATATTCCCAAAGATAATGTTGTCGAGCTTGCTGCTTCTGGTCGTGCCAGATGGAAGACAGAGAACGAAAATCATTGCGGGTGCCGACGGCGGGCGCGGAGCGCCCGGAGCGAAACGACTCCCTGGAGTATTGCTAATTTTAATGCTAGCAGTAAAGGTTCTACAGAATTTTTACCGATAAATTCGATTGGAGTAGATATAATATTTAGACTAATTTTGAATAATAATGATTATCATGCCCAATTATATCAAAATTAACACTTCTGGTTATGAATCAACTATTTAGTCCCCGCATCTCTGTAGAACAGGTGGAAGAAGGTTTCCAGCTTGCTCCTAAATTTGATGGTAACGGGTTGATTCCCGTGGTGACAACCGATGTTAATACTGGTGAGGTGCTAATGCACGCTTACATGAATGAGGAAGCTTTAGTCAAAACCATTGAAACAGGGGAAGCCCATTATTATAGTCGCAGTCGTCAGCAATTATGGCATAAAGGTGCTACAAGCGGACTGGTACAAAAAGTCCGACAATTATTGATTGATGATGACCAAGATTGTGTGTGGATGCGGGTTGAGGTTGCGGGCTCGGGTGCAAGTTGTCATGTCGGTTATCGTTCTTGCTTTTATCGTAGTATTCCTGTGGGAAAAAATGCAGTTTCTGCTCCCGAAGGGATAAGCTTGAAGTTTACGGAGGCAGAGAAAACCTTCGATCCGCAAGTTGTCTATGGGGATGTACCTAATCCGACGCAACTTTGAGGAATTTCATTTTTAATATCGATGGTTGTTGCCGACAAAGCTCGAATCATAATGTTTCGAGCACCATTCCAATCTCTATGAGCTGTGTAACCACAACTGGGACATTGGAATTTTTTATAAGAAACAGACGGTAAGCGTAAAACAAGCGTGTCTTTAGACCTGGGATATAAGCGACGCGAGTGACTTTAGTCACCTTGTTTTGGTAAAGAATCTATAAAGTCTTCAATAACAGCAGTCATAGTCTTGTCTACTGATACTGCATATAGCCGCAGTTTATGCATTCTTCGTTCACTTAATCGAACCTCTAATTTTTTCTTTTTCATTTTGTACTGATATTGTCACTACGTTTATGTTATCATATATAGGACAAGTAAAGAAACTAAGGAGGTGCTGCCAGTTGCTAGTTCTGGAGTACAAAATCAAAGCTAATAAAATAAAGTGTCAAGCTATTGAGGAAGCTATACGTACAACTCAATTCATTCGTAATAAATGCTTGCGTTATTGGATGGATGCATCCAAAGAAGACAAGATTAACAGGTTTGCTTTGAATAAATATTCAACAGAACTACGCAACGAATTTAATTTTGTAAAACAGCTAAATAGCATGGCTGTACAAGCTTCAGCCGAAAGAGCATGGATTGCAATTCAAAGATTTTTTGATAATTGCAAATTTAAGAAACCTGGTAAGAAAGGATTCCCAAGATTTCAACATGATAACCGTTCTGTAGAATATAAAACTTCAGGTTGGAAATTGCACCCTACCAGAAAGCGCATTACTTTTACTGATAAAAAAGGAATTGGTGAACTTAAATTGCTTGGTAAATGGGATATTCACACATTCCCAATCAAATCAATTAAAAGAGTTCGTATAGTCCGTCGCGCTGATGGTTTTTATTGTCAATTCTCCGTTGATTTTGACAATTCAAAGCTATTAGAACCTACAGGAAATCAAGTCGGTCTAGATGTTGGACTAGAGTATTTCTATTCAGATAGTAACGGTAATCATGTAGATAATCCTAGGTTTTTGAGAAAAGCTGAAATCGATATTAAGCGCGTTCAGCGCAGAATTTACAAGCACAAAAAAGGTTCCCTAAGACGGCGTAAATCCCGCAAAGTATATGCTCGAAAACATTTAAGAGTAAGTAGGCAGCGTAACGAGTTTGTCAAGACAGAGGCACTCACGCTTGTACAGTCTAACGACTTAGTCGCCTATGAAGACTTAAAAGTCAAGAACATGGTAAAAAATCACAGTTTTGCTAAATCCATCAATGATGTAGCATGGAGCCAGTTTAGACAGTGGTTAGAATATTTTGCAGACAAACATAACCGTCAAGCGATTGCTGTAAAACCCCACAACACTTCGCAGCTTTGTAGTAATTGCGGTGTCAAGGTCAAAAAAGAGCTAAAAGACCGTATACATCGTTGTAGTTGTGGATGTGTTCTTCAACGAGATGTTAATGCAGCAATCAACATTCTTGAAAGAGCTAGGGGCGGGCAGCCCCAAAGTAACGCTCAGGGAGTTGCGACCTCTACTCTTCTTGGCGCAAGCCTGGTTGAGCAAGTTGCGACGACGAACTGAGAATCCCAGTCTCTTCAGAGCTGGGAGTGTCAATTCCACATTCAAACCGGATTCCTATTTCTTCATAACCTTGCTGGAAGCCCTACTTCTTTGGATTCAACAAAATTACCATCAAACCCCATTGTTTGATTTTCCATAGTTCTGGCTTTTGCTAAATGTGTACGCAATTCTGCGCGGTCTATGGAATCTTCCATTCCACCCAAAATATAAATCAACAACCTCACAGCCAAATCTTTCCCAGCCACCTGTATCCGCTTCTTATTAGGGTCATATAAAACCCCATACCAAAGAGATTGGGGATACTCCATCCCACTAAAACCACCTTGTCTATCAAACTTATTCAGCTTCTTAAATATTTCCTTGAGTGATAAACTTTTCTTGAAAATAGAGATTCCCAAAGCTTGAACTAAAGCAACTTGACCAACAGGACGGAATAACATATTACCTTCACCTCCATCCTTTTCAAAATTAAATTTTCTTAATTGTGGTGTTTCCTCATATTCCAGCAATTTATAACTAGGTAAAGCTGATAAATAATCGAATAAATTATGAAATTCCTGGATACCCTCCTCTAATTCTTCATCCTCTGGACGCATAGGAATTAAACCTTTATCCCAGGGTTTCCAGTGGGGATATTTATATCCTAAATATCGCTCAGACATTTCTTTTAAAGCTTGCAAAGTCGTTAAAACAGTTGACTTTGTTGCCACCGTTGCACTATTCCAATTAACACGAGGATTTCTATCTTTTTGTTCTTCTAAAAGGGGGTGAGTAACAGCAATCTTCCTCGCCACAATTGAAAAGCCATCATCCTCATTTAACTGTGCCAACTGTCCTTTACTCAGGGGAGCAGCCATAAGGTTAACATGGACAAAAATCGATCTTACCCGCCGCCTTGCTTGCTCCCTAGTTTCTCCCACTGCAACTGCTGAAATAAACTCAATGCCAATTTTTTCCTTGGGTAAGCTTTGTAAATAAGCAGGAGATACCCGATACTGCTCAACTAAATCATCAATACTTAGAAAACTTCCATAGGGTGATTTATCTTTCCTGTAGCGTTGGAGACTGCCAGTTTGTAATAACTCCATTAGACCCTTTACCCCCATCAATCGATGTTGACCATCTAATGCATAAATAGTTACATCTTTCTCCGCAATATTCAGCAGACCAAATTTACCATCTTCATCCACAGGGGTAAATTCCGCAGCAGATTTTTTCCCTTGTCCCTTTTTATCCCATTCCTGAGCTTGAAGATTATCTACCCAAGGTTGATTAATAACCACCAACACCGGGGGAAATTTATGATTTTCCCGCACCGCTAAATACTGTACCAATGCTGCTTGACGTGACCAATCTAGGGGACGTTGTTTAATTTCATCAATACTATCAGCATCAATTTCAATATTATCAGTTTTGGGATTATACTTACGATGCAACAGAGGTAAAGCAGATGCAAAATTTACCCGTTCTGCAAACCATTCTAAAGTAACAGAACCCACATAAGCATGGTTATTACCCATCTCTGTTTTCTGCACCAAAATCTGTTCGTTTTTACCAAGATATTGATTTAGCAACAGAGTAAGTAACTTTTTATCCCGATTTTCTGGCTCGGTATTTTGAAGGGCAATCTCAGTTATGGGGTCGGGTAAAGTATCGCTCATTTTTATTCTGAAAAGGTCAAGGGGAATTTAGAATTTAGAATGAAGAATTTAGAGTTATTGCCCCATCGATCAATTGAGGGGATTGAAACTCAGAAAACAATTTTGACGAGCGACCCTGCGACGACGGAAGTCGCTCTGGGTAGCGCGAGTCATGACTCTCCACGAATGAATCCAACAGAGCAGTGCATTGGCGGTGAGACAGTGTAGTCTTGGGGTTTTCCCTATGAACAACTGCGTTGGCGTAGCCTCTTTGCAGGAGATAACCCAAGGGGTTTCCCCGCTTAAAGCAATTGCGGAGGGCTTGTATCCACTCTATTTTTGATTACAATATCAGCATAATATAAATGTATACAACATTATATATTGGTATATTAAGTTTTTAAAAACCATTATCCGTGCATTTTTATGTAATACTAGATTTGCCCTTGTATTTCTCTCAAATTTCAACTTTTCTACCCTGATATGTATCCAAGGTGGAGGGTCAACAAGCCAAAGGGTGCTGTTTAGAAAACATACAGATAAATGACCACAACCAAAACCCCACTAAATAAAGCTCAGGGAAACCAGCAAAAGATACCACTACAAAGAACCGTAGAGGATTTAGTAGAAGATATCCAAGCAATTACCACAAAAATACAAGAGTTATACTGTCATGATGAAATCCCTTGGATTATAGGAGTTTCTTGGGGTAAGGATTCTAGCACCGTATTACAACTGGTATGGAATGCGATCGCAGCACTACCAAAAGAAAAACGCACTAAAACCATACACGTCATCACCACAGATACATTAGTAGAAAATCCCGTTGTTTCCGCTTGGGTTCGTAAATCTTTACAAAATCTCAAATTAGCGGCAAAAAAAGAAGAGTTGCCAATAGAGCCGCATTTATTACAGCCAGTAGTGCAGGATACATTCTGGGTAAATCTCATCGGCAAAGGTTATCCTGCGCCTCGTCATCAGTTTCGTTGGTGTACCCAACGTTTGAAGATTACTCCAGCCAACCAATTCATTCGTGAGATGGTTCGCGCTAACGGTGAAACCATTGTGATTTTGGGCACTCGTAAGGCAGAAAGTTCAAAACGAGCCGCGACAATGAAAAAACATCAAGTGGGTAGATTGCGGGAACATCTCAGTCCCAATGCTAATTTACCTAATTCTTTGATTTATACTCCCATAGAAGATTGGAGTAACAATGATGTTTGGATTTTTCTTAACCAATGTGACAACCCTTGGGGAGGAAGTAATAAAGAACTGTTCAATTTATATCGGGGTGCAACTGCTGATAATGAATGTCCCCTGGTAATTGATACCACTACTCCCAGTTGTGGCGATTCTCGTTTTGGGTGTTGGGTTTGCACAATGGTAAATAAAGATAGATCAATGGAGGCAATGATTCAGAATGATGAAGAGAAAGAATGGATGCAACCTCTGTTAGATATTCGCAATGACCTAGATGTCAAAGATGACAGAGACAAAAGAGATTTTAGGCGTATTTGGGGTAATGTTCAACTATTTGAACGTAATAAGGATGGTGAAATATCTGTTGAACCAATTCCTGGACCCTATACTAAATATTGGCGGGAACATTGGCTGACAAGGGTATTAGCAGCGCAGACACAAATCCGGCATACGGCACCAGAAAATATGCGCGATATTACCTTAATTACAACGGAGGAATTGAGCGAGATTCGTCGTATTTGGCTGGAAGCAAAAAACGAATTTGATGATAGTTTACCTCGTATATATAAAGAAGTGACTGGTGAAAAATTTATAGACCCCCGTCCCGGTGCTGGGAATAGTCTTTTAGGTAGTGACGAATGGAGTGTTTTAGAAGAAATTTGTGAGGATGATGCCATGCATTTAGAATTGATGGCAAAGCTCCTAGATACCGAGCGTCAATTTCGCAAAATGTCACGACGGGTAGGAATTTATGAAGCATTAGAACAATGTTTTAAAACTAGTTCTCACTCCCAAGAAGATGCCATTAAAAATGCTTACCTGAAACGGGATTTAAAAGAAGCAGTAGATAAAGGAGATATTGCTAAAGTCAAGCAACTCACATTGGGTGATGTAGATATAACAGATGACAAATCTGTGGAACAAGCAGATAATCTAGCTGATACATCTGCAACAGAATCCCCCACTGAATCTACTACTCAACCAAAGAATTGGGCAAATATGAAATTTAAACAGAAAAATTAAACCTCGTCTATCTGGAGAACCTTAGTCGCAATGACACATCAGAATAAAGGGTAAGGTGGGCACTGCCCACCCTACGAATTAATAATATTATTTAAACATGAAATTTATTGAACTTGTCCTGCAAAACTTTGGACCCTATTCTGGGAAACAAATAATTAACCTCGACACCAACATGGACTCGGAAAACTCTCACCCGATTATTCTTCTTGGAGGAATGAATGGTGGAGGAAAAACCACTTTAATGGATGCAATTCGTTTGGCACTTTATGGACATCGTGCTGATTGTTCTACTCGTGGCAATTTAAGTTATAGTGATTTTCTTACCCAATGCGTTAATAATAACGCCAACCCAGTTGATAAAACCCGAATTGAATTATTATTTGAACATATAGAAAACGATCAACCAATCAAATACCGCATAGTACGTACTTGGGATAAAAATCCTCAAGATGGGAAAGATCATTTAGGAATTTTAGAATTAACTACTGGGAAAAATGACGATTGGTTAAGGGAAGAGTTAGTAAATACCTGGGATGATTATATTGAAAATCTTTTACCCTTAGGTATTTCTAATTTATTTCTATTTGATGGCGAGCAGGTAAAAGAACTTGCAGAACAAGAAACACCACCAGCAGTGGTTTTTGAAGCAATTCGCTCCCTTTTAGGTTTGGAATTAGCAGAACGTTTAGCTGTCGATATTGATATTTTAGCTAACCGTAAGCGCAAGGAATTAGCTGATAATCAAGATTTAGCTAATCTAGAAGCAATAGAAAAACAATTGCAAGGTAAACAAGCAGAATACGAAACTCATAAAAATATCATAGAAAATCTGCAACAAGAATTATATGCAGCAGAAGAGGAACAGAAAGAAGCTCTAGAAAAATTTGCATCTGAAGGTGGTAAAATTGCTTCCGAATATAAACAGTTAGAAAATCAAAAAAAGCAGAAAATAGATGAGGTAGAACAAGCACGTCAAGGAATGTGTGACTTAGCAGCGAATGTCTTACCTTTATCTTTAATTGAAAACTTACTTACCCAAGGGCAAACCCAAGCTGAAAAAGAATTCCGTGTCCAACAAGCGCAAGTAGCCAGAGACATTTTACTTGAGAGAGATAAACGGTTACTTAAGTGGATTGCTGAAGCAGGATTTGTTGCAGAACAGCAAGATAAAATCAAACAATTTCTCGAACAAGATGAAGAAACATTACGTGCCAATTTTCTCCAGCCTGAAGCATCTTGGTTATTAGCCGATGCTGATACATTAACTCAATTAGGTAATCTGCTCTACTATTTACAAAACTCTAAAAATGTTGCCAAACAACAAATAAAAATCCTCGTAAATAAAGAAACAGAAATTGAAGCCTTAGAAAGGCAATTACAAACAGCAGCATCACCGGAAGACTACCAAAAACTTGCTGACACTCTCAAAAATGCACAGGATAAAGTTATAAAAATCAAAACAGAAATCGAAATAGCTCAACGTCGCTGTAATGAATTAGAAATAGAAATCAAACAAATTAAAAAAGATTTACAAACCTACACAACAGAAAATATTAAACGTAAAGATAAACAACATATCATTACATCAGCAGCCAGAGTCCAACAAACCCTGAAGATTTTCCGGGAAAAATTAACCCTACGCAAACTCAATAAACTAGAAATAGAAGTCACCGAGTGTTTCCGCTATCTCCTCCACAAATCTGATTTAGTTCATCGCATCGCCATTGATACCCACACCTTTAGCCTTTCCCTCTACGACTTACAAGGGAAACAAGTCCCCAAACATCGCCTATCCGCAGGGGAAAAACAACTACTCGCCATCGCCTTTTTATGGGGACTAGCCAGAATCTCTGGACACAATCTACCAGTCGCCATTGATACCCCCCTGGGTAGACTGGATTCATCCCACCGCAATAACCTAGTAGAGCGTTACTTTCCCTCAGCTAGCCACCAGGTAATTCTCCTCTCTACTGATACCGAAATTGGTAAAAAAGAAGTCCAGAGTCTGAGAAAAAATGAAGCGATCGCTCGCGAGTATATCCTCAAATATGACTCTTCTACCCGGCAAACTACCATCAAACCGGGCTACTTTTGGTAATTGGCAACAAAAATTATTGTAGTACAATTGTACTGATGCTAAAATTTTTATAGCTTACGGCTGATGGGAATATTCTCGCCATGACTACTAGTGTGTATGCTCAAGATGTCGGTAATTTAGCATCCCAACCAATAATTCCCCCTCTGGAAAATGGCGATAGACTGACTCTTGCTGAGTTTGAACATCGCTATGGTGCCATGCCTCATCTCAAAAAAGCGGAATTAATCGAAGGTATTGTTTACATGGCATCCCCCCTGAGAATTAGACAACACGGCAATCCCCATGCTCGTATTATCACTTGGTTGGGAGCTTATTGGTCAGCTACCCCTGGAATTGAATTAGGGGATAATTGTACAGTGCGCCTCGATGCAGATAACGAACCTCAACCCGATGCCCTGCTGAGAATAGAAACGGGAGGACAATCAACCATTAATGAAGATGGCTATGTAGAAGGTGCGCCGGAATTGATTGCAGAAATTGCTGCTAGTACCGCCTCTATCGATGTACATGATAAAAAGAAGGTTTATCGTCGCAATCAAGTACAAGAGTACTTAGTCTGGCGGGTTTATGACCAACAATTAGATTGGTTTCGTCTGGTGGAAGGCAAATATATTCAGCTAATTGCCAATGATAAAGGGATAATTAGTAGCGAAATTTTCCCCGGTTTGTGGTTAGATAAACAGGCGTTATTAACAGGAAATTTAGCTCAGGTATTAGCCGTATTACAACAGGGATTAGCCACAGAAAAACATCAAAATTTTGTGGAAAAATTGTCAAATACTCCCAATACCTGATTAGCTCTGGGGAAGAAAGAAAAAAGTCATGCATTTATCCCGGATTTCTCACCACATCTCTCAAAGTCTTATAAAACCTAAGTTTATGCATTTCGCACTTTGTCAAAATTATCACAAATTAAAAATACCCGAAACTTACGCTGTGCAAGGGTTTCAAGATTGGTGATCGCAGAGTTGGTGAAAAATGCAGGTATAATAATACCCATTGAGGTTAGGAGATTGCGGGACTCTAAAATCTATACGCAGTCAACTTTTGACTGAACCGTAGCGGTAAGTCCTAGATTTTTTACTTTTTTTCCAGCTTCCTTTTGCAACAAAACACCAAATCCTAGCACCACAGCCGTTCCCAAAATAGTGAAGGGTTCAGGTACAGGCGTGCCATTCACTTGTTTTGTAAACGTCACTGAACCAGTCCCACCAGTTGCATTAGTAGATGCATAGGTAAAATATGATTGGGAAATATCAGTAAAGCCAGGAACAAAGGAAAAATTAAATTGAATAGTGCCAGCAGTAGCATTATTAATGTTATAGCTTAATCCCATAAGGTTATTGGCAACAAAGGCAACCTCTGGTCCACCATAGATATCATCGGCTTCAGTAAAAGTCTCGCCCAGAAAATCAAATTGAAGGTTAGAAACTGGGATGTATTCTTGAAAGAAAAAATTACCAGTTCCAGTTACTAATGATTCTTCATAGCTAAAAGAACCTTGAAATTTTTCCCCAGATAAAGCACCAGAGTCAATCTCGCCGCTAAAGTTAAAATTAACAGCTTCAGCAGGGCGTAAATCAACAACACTGAAGGTGAGGGCTAAGCTAGCAGCAGTAACAGCAAACTTTTGCCAGGTATACATATTGTGTTTTCCTCAGTAATGAAATGTGTCAGCGAAAATGCACCTAAATTAGATACTTTAGACAGGCAGGATGCCCATATCAGAACTGACTTTTCACGGTAAGTCCTGAACCAACGAAAATACGTTACTTTTTCCACAGGTTTATTATCAATAACTTAAAGCTAATGACAATAGCAAACGAAAAAATCAGGGCTTGGGAAAACGTTAAAATCGCCTTTTCCACATCCCGTGAAAAGTCAGATATCAGAAGAGTTAGAAACGTTTAGGTTATATAGTTTAGATACGGAACAACTTAGATTGAGAAAAAAACGATGAATAAATGTTTTTAACAGTATCAATTACTACTATCTAAATCTTTGTAAAGACCATTGAATTTGATAAATTGATAGTATATGTACTGGTATCATTATGTCTCTTTTTTGTTGGAGAAAGATAGTGTTTTCTACAATTTTCATCTAAACATCATGAAAAATTTATTTGAATTTTCCATCTTCAGATAGATTTGAAAGTGAGCGATCGCAAGGTTAGGGTTGAGTAGATACAATTTGCGATCGCCTTAAGGCGGCTCCTGTAGAGCATCACTTTTGTGTGAGAAAGATGTTCTATCTAAGTGAACATCAAACTGTTGGGGTTGTTATTAATCTCTGTGACGGAAACACCCTGTAAAGCTAGATATGGTCTGAAAGGTGCAGCACCACCAGGTCCGTCCGCATCTAGTTGGAGGAATGTTCCTGTAGTTCCAAAGGCAACAAGTTGGACATAGCCGTCATCAATGGGGTTGTTACCGTTGTAGCCGACACTTTGCAGAACACCTGTGAGGTTGAGGACATCATTAAGGGGTTCAAAGTCGGTGATTACGTCACCTGCATCCACAATACTGGTATAAATGATTTGGTCTTTTCCTCCTGCGGTGGTAATCTGGTCTGCACCTTGGAAGCCTGTAATACTGTCATTTTCATCTGTTCCCAATAAGGAATCTCTACCTGGAGTGCCATCAACAATGTTGACATCGCTGCTGGGATTGACGGTAACTTCAACAGTAGCAGTGGCGGTATCTGTGCCATCGCTGACAGTGTAGTCAAAGCTGGCTATTCCATTGAAGTTGGGATTTGGGGTGAATAAGACATTGCCGTCTGTATCTAGTTCTACAGTGCCGTTAGTGGAATTGCTTACCTCGATAATTGTCAACCCATCGCCATCAACATCACTGTCATTGTTCAATAGCTGGGTGGCAAGTATAGTGAGAGGTTGGTCTTCATTAGTTTCGGCAGTGTCGTCTCCGGCTACTGGTAGGTCATTAACAGGATTGACGGTAACTTCAACAGTCGCAGTGGCGTTATCTGTACCATCGCTAAGGGTGTAGTCAAAGCTGGCTAGTCCATTGAAGTTGGGATTTGGGATGAATAAGACATTGCCATCTGTATCCAGTTCTACACTGCCGTTAGTGGGATTATTTACCTCGGTAATCGTCAACTCATCGCCATCAACATCACTGTCATTGTTCAATAGCTGGGTGGCAAGTATAGTGAGAGGTTGGTCTTCATTGGTTTCGGCAGTGTCGTTTACTGCTACAGGTACTTCATTACCAATCGGTACCTCTTCTGGTGCCCCAGAGCCAAAAATGGTGGTGGTGGTGTAGGTAGTTGACTCACCAGGGTTGAGCACAAAGCCATTTCGCAGAGCTAATGTGATATCGAACCCTGAACCCGCATCCACAAATTCATCGGCATCAAGACCATCATTGGTGATGGTGTCATCCAAAGCGATGCCACTAATAATGCGACTCTGAAGACCATCATATGAATCCAGCTCGAATCGACCAGGTAAATCAATAATGCCTCCTTCGCTGGTAATACCCACAAAGGTGGTAGAGGTATCTGGTTCTCCTGCTGTATCGGTTTCAAACAAGATTTCCTTGTTGCCGCTAACTAATCGCCCACCACCATCAGTCAGGCTGCCATCGAATAACAAGTCACCGTCTAAATAGCGCAGCAGTTCAAAGGAGATGGTATCATCGCCAGGATTAGAAATCACGTAGGTCTGAGTTAGTAAACTGCCAGTCCGCTCACCATTTTGCATTAAGGTGTCGCTGACGGTCTGGGTTAGGTCAAACACCAGTCCGGTAAAGCTAAAACTACTTTCAGCTAGGGTGGTGTCAGTGGTGGTAAAATCAGGATTAATTAGGTTTCCAGAGCCACCAATCTCAACTGCTGAGAGAAAAGTACGTTCACCGGTATCGCCAATGCGAATGGCAACAGCAGATTCAAAAGTGGTGCCAGCTTGTTCGATAGAGCTTACAGGATCGTAGAAAGCATCTCCAGTAGCAGCAGAGCCAAAAGCACCGAAAGCATCAACAGTGACAGAAAGACCACCATCTCCTGCTGGAGTGGATAGGGTAGCAAAGGTGACTGGAGGTGGTTGAACAGTTACCTCAACAAGTGCTGCACTGAAATTAACTCCATCGGTTATGACATATGTGAAGCTATCATTACCTGCAAAATTTGTGGGTGGAGCATAGACAAGTTCGTCATCTGTGGAGTCATCGGGTGTACCTTTATTGTCGAGACTAATCGTGCCACCTTCAGTGGAGATCATATCAAAAGATTCAATGCTAAGAGGATCATCTTCAGGATCAGTATCGTTACTTAGCACTGCAACATTCACTGAGGTATCAAAAGGAGTGAAAGCGATATCACTACCTGCCTCAGGTAGCAAGTTGACTGGTCCAGGTAGGCTATCAGCAATAGCACCATTACTAGCCCAAAGATTTAATACTGTCTGAGGTATTTCCGATAACTCTACCTGAGAATCAATAATTGTAGTTCCTCCATTACCATCAAAGACAAGATCGCTATCAGGTAAATTACTAAAACTTACTCCTTCATTGCTACCTCCGTCCCAATTACTCGACCAGCTGAATGCAAAACCTGGGATAGGTTCCCATGTATTGTCTGCATTGACACCAACAAGAGTCGTTATAAAATTAACTTGAGGATTTGGAGCCTGACTTGTGTTGATAAAAGGGATTTGAGGAGTATCTTGGAAATTTAATTGTGCATTTAAAGAGTTGGGTGCAAAACTGTTAAAAAATAAATATTTTCCAAAATGATTTCTCACATCATAGTTAGAATTTGTTCCACCAAAGCCTGGGACATCTAAATAGAATGGAAGAGTGTCAAATTGAATGCCACCACTGACGTTTAAATAACCCAAAGGGGGTGAGTCGATAAATGGTGCGCTTAAAGGTATGCCTATACTAGAATTAGGAACTGTTCTTGCTAATGGAGTAAAAGGTAAACCTGTTCTCAAGTTTATTACATCTGTAGGAATAGAAACAACCTGATTTACCCAGTTGAAATGAGAGTAGCCTGCTGCTTCTGCTAATGCAGGAAGAGGTACTGGACCCAAGCTACCTTTTGGCTCGAAGGTTGCAGCTATTGTTTTACCAAAGTCTGTAGTGTAAACATCTAAGGTACTTTGTTGATATATATCTTCAACAGAATCTACTTCGATTTTGACATTATCGATGTTAGCTACGTTTGATATGGGGTCGTAAAATGTAAAGGAATTAAAATACCTATCGGTAAAAGTTTGTGAACCTCCACCATTGGCATTATCAGTGTCAAAAGTCCTTCTTCCAAGCAACTCTAATTCTGGTTTTATTCCTCCAGTAAACAACGTAGTAAAGTTTTCATATCCTCTAATTTCTTCTCTAAAATCTCCTAGACCACCACTATAGTCATATGATATTGATGTAGCAATACCACCCTTAATAGTAAATCGACCTATTGGATCGCCGATGATTTCATCTTGTCCAGATTGAAGAATTCCATTATTTGAAAGTGTACTGTAACTAATAGTTCCCTCTACTTGTAACTCTACAGGGTCTTTAATAATAGGAGTTTGAGGAGTATAAAATCTAAGAGGGAATAAGGGATGCTCGATAAATATATCAGATCTTCCAGTCGTATTCGTATCAAAGTTTAAGTTAAATGTTGTACTGGCTTGCTCAATATCGATAGATTGCCCATCAATTGAAACTGTTACTGTATCATTCTCCGCTTTTAATTGCTGTAATTCTCCCTCAGTCAGCGTCTCACCCTGAACCAACGCCGAGAAAATCCCCCCTTCATCCCCTGGTGCATCATCCTCATTCACCACACCATCTACAAAATGTCCAACTTCCTCCAACAAAACACCAGCCACTACAGCAATATTTTCTGCATTTTCACTTAGGAAGCCCTCAGATAAATAAATCCGATTGGTTGTTCCAGAAAAACCCCCATAGGCACCATTGAGATTCTCCGCAGAAAGTACTTGAATCACTGGTGTAGCACTAAAATCCCCTACAGTCCAAGCCTGCGCCAAATTCATGGCAACTTCCGGATCAAAGCTGCTGTCAAACGCCACCTGCATCTTCTCCATGAACTCTGGACTGGTAGCAAAGCTTCGCAACTGTCCTTGTACCAGTAAAAGAGCCTGCTCTAAAACAGAAAGGAGGTGCTGCTCGATGGGTAAAGCACTCTCTACAAGAAAGTTGTCGCCAATAAGGTAATTATTTGTCATAGGTTCTATCACTCTTCTTTTGATGAGATGGGATAAAGATTAAGAGCAGTTAAAAATTGTCAAACAAAAAGGAATTACTTACCCGATGCTTTAAGCATGGGCAAACATTCAAGCACTATGTTCTAAGTTGGTAAATATCGCTGTAGTTCAAAAAGCCTGAAAAAAAATGTTCAGATTGAGATTCTCTGTAGCAATAGCGAATGACAGTTCTTAAAGCTATAAAGTCTTGCTCATAGTCAGCTTTTGTCTACAAATTACCAGAAATAAAATACACCCAAAAAAATATAGACTTAGCAAATATCTCACTTTTAGCTAGTCCAAATTGCACATAAATTTTGACAGTACAGTAAAATATAGTTACGTCATTACTGCTGTCTTAAAGTGGAAAAAATCCAATATTATTAATGAACTAATACCGTTTTAATATGAAGCTTTACATAATTAATGAAGCCAAAGCTTTGCTAAATAAGCATTATTATTTCTATGCAGCTTCACACTAAAAGTGGCATAGAGCGATATACAGAGGATGATTAAAAATTTAGCCCCCTTTATTATTGTTATTATTCAAACCGCAAAAGTACAATAACATTTTTTTAAACTAAATACTTATTTATATCGTTTTTATTCATTTATTTTGATAAAGACTTTATATTTTCTCGTTAAAAATAATAAAAATATGAAGTGTGTATGAAGCAGATAATAAATATATGTATTGATTCTTAAAAAGTACAGCAAATAGCTTGATTGGTGTGCTTGTCGTCAATAATAGTGAAGAATTATATTTAGGTTTTATGACTTATTTCATCTTGAAATATAGCAGTTATCGATTGAGTCCAATACACGATATTAAAACCCATTTAAAAATTATTAGTTCACAATGGAATGGCACTAAGTTAAGGTAAAAAGCTTGTGAAATCTAGCTTTCTAGATCCCTAGTTACAAGGTTTTACCAAGTAGATGCATTTTAGGGAGGCTCTGTCTCCAGACTTAATGGGAGGCAGAGCCTCCCTATATGTGTTTCAAGGCTCAGCCTGGAAACGAGTTATTATAGCAGTTTGCGCTTATCTTAGTGCCATTCAGTTCACCGAACCCTTCGCGCCGTGGAAGCCCCTGCCTTTAGGCATGGGGGTAAGGCGCAGGCGATTTTAATCGCCGTCCCCTTTTGGGGATGGATAAGCAGAGGAGTAGTACTTATCCATTTCCCTGTATACCGGGAATCGCCTTGCTACTCCAGTAAAGTTAGCTTCGACAAAGTTAGAGGTCGGTAACTATCCAAACAGCACTTCCTTAACCCTTGTACAGATGTTTAACTATTCGGTTCTAGAGCAAGGAACTAGCTACGCATTCCTTGGTAGGTCTTGAACTCTTGCCTCTAACGTAGTTCAGTTAAGCGTGCATTGAGCTTGCCGAAATGAACTTAGTCTGGTCAGATTAGGGCTTTTTTCAAGCCCCCGCCTTTAGGCGTGGGGTTTCTGACAATGATATTATTGGTTGCTTCAAACATTGTGGCTATTGTATGCCATTTTTTGGCGGCAGAGCTTGCCGTGTATGCACAGACAGCAACTGTAAGACCCTTTGGCGAAGCCTTTGCGAAGCATATAGAGAGTGAATCCGGTGATGCTGGTGCTATGTTCGCGCATCATTCCCATAGACACATATAGTGCTACGCACAAGTCAAAACTCAAAACTCAAAAGTTTACTGCTCATAGGTTTGCTGCGTTCAACAATGTCCTAACCTAATTGCGTAGTGCTATAGCAGAGTGATGCAGGCTAGGGTAGAAGAAACCCAAATAGTTTTAGCCAGTGGTGTATAGCACAGATGACCTCTTCCTCCACAGTACAGTGGGGGAAGAGGTCAATAACTCGATATTGTTTATGAATGCGGATGAAAGGACTTGAACCTTCACGCCTTGCGGCACTAGAACCTAAATCTAGCGCGTCTGCCAATTCCGCCACATCCGCGTCAGTGTACTATTATAGCATAGCAGTTTGTAGCAGGCAAACCAAAATAGAAGGATTTTTTGCCGAATAACTGAATATGGGGAAAAAGGAACTAGGGTGGGCAGTGCCCACCTTACCATTATTGAGAAGGTGCAAGATATGTGGATAAGCGATCGCTCACTTCCTACATCAAAGCAACACGGGGTAAGCGGTGCTTAAATCCAGATAGAATTTCCCAGGATATGGTATTTAATTTTTCCGCCCAATCATTGGCAGAAATTTCTGACTCTCCCTCTTTACCTAATAAAGTTACTACTTCTCCGGCTTGAATATCCGGAATATCACTGACATCTAACATCATTTGATCCATAGTAATATTGCCAATTTGCGCCACCTTTTGACCGCGAACTAGCACCTGAATCTGATTGGAAAGATTGCGAGGTACGCCGTCTGCATAACCAATTCCTACCACTGCAATTCGCATGGTATTAGGTGCAACAAATGTATGACCGTAGCTTACCCCAGTACCAGCAGTAATTGTTTTAACTTGAGTAACCCTTGCCTTGACTTGTAATACCGATCGCAGATTGACAGTATGGTGTAAATGGGGTGCTGGATATAACCCATAAATAGCTAAACCCACCCGTACCATATCGTAATGTAAAGAGCGATCGCTCATGGTAGCTGCCGAATTAGCTAAATGCAGACAGGGTGCTGTGATTCCTAAAACTTTAAGTTGAGCGATCGCTGACTCAAATCTAGCTTGTTGTTGTTTCATTCCCGTTGTATCCTCACTATCTGCGGTAGCTAAGTGAGAAAAAATACTGGCAATTTGTAATTGGGGTAATCCTTGTACCAACTGGACAAACTCAGCCGCCTGTTCCCAATGAGTTCCCAATCTGGACATACCTGTATCTAGTTTGATGTGAACCGGGAGCGGGGAAGGATTTTTAATGGTTTCTAAAGCAGTGGAAAAAATCAAAGCCTGTTGGGGACTACATAAAGTAGGCTGAAGTTGCCACTGTGCGATCGCTTGAATTTGTTCTTTGGTATGAGTTGCCCCTAAAATTAAAATCGGAGCATCAATACCAGATTCCCGCAGTTGAATCCCCTCTGGAACCGTAGCCACGCCTAACCAGCTAGCACCCGCTTCTAAGGCTGTCTGAGCAACTGTTATAGCTCCATGTCCGTAAGCATCGGCCTTGACCACCGCCATTAACTGAGTACGAGGCGATAATAACCGGCGTAACTGCCTAACATTATGGGATAAAGCTGCAATATCAATTTCAATCCAAGCTCTTTGAGAACACCAGGTATAGGTATCATAATGCCTCTGGGCAGCTAAATTTTTAGTTTCTTGATGACTTAACATTTTATCTATCCCTCTCACACCAATGGGAAACTTCCTACATCGAAGCCTTGTTGAATTAATCAGGAAGTTTACCCTTGATTCAGGAAGACGACAAGAAATGTAGCAAAATATCAACAGTTATTTGCATTATCCCTACCTGCTGACGGGATGAGGTGATGAGGTGATGAGGTGATGAGAGTATAGTCCCATTAATTTTGATAGTTTATTGTAGTGCGGGCATCTTGCCCGCTTTGTGGAAACAGGGAGCGAGACGCTCCCACTACATTTTTACCCTTGAGAACTTATGGGACAGACCATTAGTCCCTCATAGAGAAATCCCACAACCAAGGATAAAAATAATTCCCTCACTCTGGGCGGGGAAACCCCGCCCCTACTCCGAACTCCGAACTCCGAATTCCCTCTTTTCAAGTTAGCCCCTCATGAATTTTGGTACACAACCAAACATGAAAATATCTTGAGTGCGGCTCCTACACCTAAGCTGTCAACTGTCAACTGTCAACTGTCAACTAACAACTAACAACTAACAACCATTTTCAAGCTAAAAAACTCTAAAATTCCAGTCACATCCCTGTTACCTGATAACTAATCTTCTTCTGTATAAATTATTCTCATAACCAAAGCTGCTCATATTTGTGTTAATATATGTAAAACTAATACCTTGAGAGTTCATCAATGGGGAAGGTTTTAGTCTTAAATGCCTCGTATGAGCCGCTTAACATTACTAGCTGGCGTAGAGCCACTGTGTTAGTTATCAAAGGCAAAGCCGAACGGATCGAGCACAATGGGAAAATGGTTTACACAGATTTTCCATTGCCAACAGTAATCCGGTTACGTCACTATGTGCGAGTGCCTTACAAAGAAATTCCTTTGACACGAAGAAATATATTGCACCGTGATGGTCACACTTGTCAATATTGCGGTTACACGGGGGATGAATTGACATTAGACCATGTGGTACCGCGATCGCGTGGTGGAGGCGATAGTTGGGATAACATGGTAACGGCTTGTGTCCGTTGCAATGTGAAAAAGGGAAGTCGCACTCCCCAAGAGGCTCGTATGCCTTTACATCATCAGCCTCGCCGACCTTACAGTAGCTTATATTTTGAGGTCAGCAAACACCTGAAGAACGGATTGCACGAAGAGTGGCAGAAATATGTCATAGGGATGTAGCTTTCTATCGCGCAAAGGGTAAACGAAAAAAGTAAGAAGTAATAAATCATATAGAAATATAGGGGTTCCTACTCAAACGAGGTACACCAGAAATCAGAAGTGCTCAGCATTTCAGCTTCAATTATGTACCTCACCAGATAGAGAGGTGCTTTGACAACAGGTCGTTTCGTTTACCCCAGTAAAAATATTTATAGTTGAAAGTCCTGGAATGTGCGTACTCTAAATGGGTAGTGCGATAAAACTTTAAATAAAAATATGCGGCTATCCGTGATGCCACATGGAAGTATTTTTGCGAAGATCGTAGTGCGTGGCAAAATTGGCCACGATTTAGTTGTATTTTTGACTTAATTAAACAGAAAATACGGCTTCACACTAGATCATAAAGCCCCTATGCAATTAAATCCTTCTCTTAATCAACGTGAGAATATCTCATTGACAACAGACTATACTTCCTCCCCTTCCCCAGAAGAGGGAGAATCCGGTACTAAAACAACAGTTGAAACTAAACATACCCAAAATACTCATACTGCATCAACTGTCCCAGAAAGCAGTGTGCCCCTTAAGCGGGTGAACTCCCAGGCACAGCAGAAGTCAGAAGAATTACGTGAATTATTATTAAGCTACTCCCATAGTCGTCAGTTAGTCATTTTGCAAGATTTTCCCGATCCTGATGCTCTGTCTTCAGCATGGACTTATCAGCTAATTGCTCAACAGTACGATATAAAATGTGACATTATCTACGCTGGGACTCTCAGCCATCAAGAAAATATTGCCTTAGTAAGACTCACGGATTTACCCGCTCAACGCTGGACTCTACCAACATTAAAGAATAAAGACCTGTCATCTTATCAAGGCTTTGTACTGATTGATAATCAAGGAACTACCAGCCAACTCATGCCAGTGGTAGAACAGGCAGGAATACCATTGCTAGTAGTTATAGATCACCATAATTTGCAAGGAGATTTTAAGTGCGAATTCGTTGATATTCGTCCTTCCATCAGAGCCACAGCCACCATTCTAACTCAGTATTTACAAACAGGGTTACTACCCCTAGATAGCAGTATTAGCCAGCACGTTAAGTGTGCTACAGCATTAATGCATGGCTTGCATTCAGATACCAACCGACTCATGCAAGCCAAAGAAGACGATTTTATGGCCGCGGCTTATCTGAGTCGATTTTATGACGCTCAAATCCTCAAAGCCATTCTCCAAGCAAATCGCTCCAAGCGAGTCATGGATGTGATTGAGCGATCGCTCAAAAATCGCATCGTCCAAAACAACTTCTCCATCGCCGGTGTAGGCTATTTACGGTATGATGATCGGGATGCAATTCCCCAAGCTGCCGATTTTCTTGTCACCGAAGAAAATGTACATACAGCTGTGGTTTATGGTATTGTCCATGATGAAGATAATGAACTAGAAGTTGTGATTGGCTCTTTGAGAACCACCAAACTCACCTTAGACCCAGATGAATTTATCAAAGAAGCCTTTGGACAAGATAGTAGCGGACGCTTTTTCGGTGGCGGACGTACCGGCGCAGGTGGGTTTGAAATACCTATGGGTTTCCTGTCGGGGAGCAATGAGAATTCTAGTTATGTCAAAATGAAATGGGAAGTATTCGATTCTCAGATTAAGCAAAAGCTGCTGAAATTGGTAAATCCCAAAGACAACCCGATTTAAACGTACCAACAGAGTTATGGGTGAGAAATTAATCATTAGTGATTAATTACCATGCAAAACTCCAAACTTCAGAATCAGGAATTAGCACTCAGATAGCAAAAACTGTGAAACTGTACTTAATTCGTCATGGTATTGCTCAAATAGCAACAGACGAAATCGAAGATGGGGCACGCAGCCTTACCAAGTCAGGACGACAAAAAACAGAAAAAGTTGCCCAGCGATTGTTAAACCTCGGTTTACAATTCGAGCTAATTGCCACCAGTCCATTGGTAAGAGCGCGACAAACTGCGGAAATCCTGAAAACAGTCGGACTGAGTCCCCAGATAGAAGAATGTAAGTACCTAGCCCCCGATGGCAATATTTCCAGTTGGTTAGACAATTGGTTCGCACCCAGAAAATATGCTCCAGATGCTCAAATAGCCCTGGTGGGACACGAGCCATGCTTGAGTAACTGGGCAGAAATTCTCATCTGGGGAGAAGCTAGGGACAGGTTGGTTCTGAAAAAAGCTGGTACGATCGGAATAAAGCTACCAGAAACAGGTTCTCCCTTGGGTCGCAGTCATATGTTTTGGTTGACACCCCCCAAGTACCTGCTTTAACAGTATTTCTACAATTCTCCACGAATTGATGTAACAATCGATACTGTTATGGCAGCTATGATTTCTGGTAATTTAAGTCTCAACAAATCTTAAAACAAGCAGATGGTGTTGCCATGATGGTGTGCGAATATAAGCCTGGTTTGGAGGGCATTCCTGCCGCCCAATCGAAGATTAGTAATGTTGACGGGCTAAATGGAATATTGGAATATCGTGGCATCCGCATTGAGGAATTGGCAGATAAAAGCACATTTTTGGAAACGGCTTATCTGCTAATCTGGGATGAGTTGCCTTCAGCGCAGGAATTGGCAAAATTTGAGCATGAAGTCTATCATCACCGACGGATTAAGTACCGCATCCGGGACATGATGAAATGCTTCCCAGAAAGCGGTCATCCCATGGATGCTCTACAAGCTTCAGCAGCCGCTCTAGGTTTGTTTTATTCCCAGCGTGATTTGCGTAACCCCGTTTACATCCGGAAAGCAGTGGTACAACTCATAGCCACGATTCCAACTATGGTAGCAGCTTTCCAGTTGATGCGGAAAGGGAATGACCCTGTCAAACCTCGTGATGACTTAGATTATGCTGCCAACTTTTTGTACATGCTCACTGAGAAAGAGCCAGACAGGTTGGCGGCAAGAATTTTTGATGTTTGCTTGATTCTTCATGCCGAACATACGATGAATGCTTCCACCTTTAGTGCTAGGGTCACAGGTTCTACTCTCACAGACCCCTATGCCATAGTTGCTAGTGCGGTAGGAACCTTGGGCGGACCATTACATGGTGGAGCCAACGAAGAAGTAATTAGGATGCTCGAAGAAATTGGCTCGGTGGAAAACGTCCGCCCCTACGTAGAGGATTTAATGGCACGGAAAGCCAAAATTATGGGGTTTGGGCATCGAGTTTACAAGGTTAAAGATCCAAGAGCCAAAATACTGCAAGAACTAGCAGAAAAACTATTCTCCAAATTTGGGCAGGATAAGTACTACGATATTGCCCAGGAAATGGAACGGGTAGTTGAAGAAAAACTAGGTCAAAAAGGAGTTTATCCTAATGTTGACTTTTACTCCGGTTTAGTGTATAGAAAGTTGGGGATTCCTACAGATTTATTCACACCGATTTTTGCGATCGCTCGTGTCGCGGGTTGGCTGGCACACTGGAAAGAACAGCTAGCAGAAAACCGGATTTTCCGTCCCACCCAAATTTACAAAGGTCTTCATGACCAACCCTATATTCCCCTTGAGAAGAGGTAGAGTGAGGGAGTGAGGGAGTGAGGGAGTGAGGGAGTGAGGGAGTGAGGGAGTGAGGGAGTGATGGAGTGGTGGAGTGATGGAGTGATGGAGTGATGGAGTGGTGGAGTGATGGAGTGGTGGAGTGATGGAGTGGTGGAGTGATGGAGTGGTGGAGTGTAGACGCGCAGCGTCTACAGCTTTGAGAATAAATTAAATAACCGAAAAACTAAAAACTCCACTCAATTTTCTTTCCCTCTTTCCCTCCTTCCCTCCTTCCCTCCTTCCCTCCTTCCCTCCTCTTCATTGGGGGATCTTAATTAAGACCATAAGTAGAAATTCTCATTCAAGGAATGGGGTGAAAACCATCCAAGGATATACTAGGCATGGGAATTGCACAAAATCTTAAGTTTTGCCTGGTTTAGGCGAAGATGTTAATGGTTGAGTTTACATTTATTAACTAAGAAGATAGTTAACTAAGATAAAGGATGTAGATACCAACAAAGGACAATTTCTGGTCAACGCCAATGAAATAAACCATGTGTAATTACCTTTATCTTGCCAACTACTCTACCTCTAGGAACAACTGTCAATGCATTGATGCCCTATATTACTAACTAACAACTAGCAACTAGCAACTAACAACTAACAACTAACTTCACCTATAGCCTTTTGTTGACTTCAAGAATGGGAAAACATGAATCCAGGAATTGATCTGCAAGGAACGTTTATTAAATCTTTGATGGATTTGGGACTATCAAATGGTATAGCCAAAGCTATCTGGATGCCACTACCAATGATTTTGATGGTGATTGGTGCCACGGTAGGGGTACTAACCTGTGTTTGGCTAGAACGGAAAATTTCCGCAGCAGCACAGCAGCGGATTGGTCCTGAATATATTGGTCCTTTGGGTTTGCTAGCTCCCGTCGCCGATGGAATCAAGCTGGTATTCAAGGAAGATATTGTACCGGCAAAATCAGATCCCTGGTTATTTACCCTTGGTCCGATACTGGTTGTTCTGCCAGTGTTTCTGTCTTACTTAATTGTGCCCTTTGGACAAAATTTAACAATTACCAATGTGGGGATGGGGGTATTTTTGTGGATTGCCCTATCTAGTATTCAACCCATTGGGTTATTAATGTCTGGCTATGCTTCCAACAACAAATACTCCCTATTGGGTGGTTTGCGAGCCGCAGCCCAGTCAATTAGCTACGAGATTCCCCTAGCATTGGCGGTATTAGCGATCGCTATGATGTCTAATAGTCTTAGCACCATTGACATTGTTAATCAGCAATCTGGTTATGGGATTCTTGGTTGGAATGTGTGGCGACAACCAGTCGGGTTTATTATTTTTTGGATCGCAGCCCTGGCGGAATGCGAACGTATACCTTTTGACTTACCAGAAGCAGAAGAAGAATTGGTAGCAGGTTATCAAACTGAATACTCAGGGATGAAATTTGCCCTATTCTATTTAAGTTCCTACGTCAACCTGGTACTTTCTGCCCTATTGGTATCTGTTTTATATTTGGGCGGTTGGGATTTTCCCATCCCCGTCCATCTCATTGGCGACTGGTTGGGAGTCAGTGAAACTAATCCAGTATTGCAAGTGGTGACAGCTTCTTTAGGCATCACCATGACTGTACTCAAAGCTTATTTCCTCGTCTTCATCGCTATCCTCTTGCGTTGGACAGTACCTCGCGTCCGTATTGACCAATTGCTAGATTTAGGATGGAAGTTTCTACTACCAGTGGGTTTGGTGAATCTACTGTTAACCGCAGCCCTCAAACTCGCATTTCCCGTCGCCTTTGGTGGATAGAAGAATTTTAGATTTGAGGTTTTAGATTAATCCTAAAATCTCAAATCCACAATCCAACCTCCAAAATTGATTAGAGAGAGACACCATGTTAAAATTCCTCAAACAAGTGGGCGATTATGCCAAAGAAGCGGTACAAGCAGGCCGCTATATCGGTCAAGGGTTATCTGTTACCTTTGACCATATGCAGCGTCGCCCAGTGACAGTCCAGTACCCTTACGAGAAACTGATTCCTAGCGAAAGATTTCGCGGTCGAATTCACTATGAATTTGACAAGTGTATTGCTTGTGAAGTGTGCGTTCGCGTATGTCCCATCAATCTACCAGTAGTGGACTGGGAATTTGACAAAGCTAGTAAGAAGAAAAAGCTCAAACACTACAGTATTGACTTTGGAGTTTGTATTTTCTGCGGTAATTGCGTGGAATATTGCCCCACAAATTGTCTATCGATGACAGAAGATTACGAGCTAGCAGCTTACGATCGCCACGAGTTGAACTATGATAGTGTAGCCCTTGGTCGTCTGCCTTACAAGGTCACAAACGATCCTATGGTCACACCACTAAGAGAGCTAGCTTACTTACCTTCAGGTGTGATGGAACCCCATGATGTTCCTGCCGATGCTCCCCGTGCAGGTAATCGTCCAGAAGACCTCATAGAACAAGAAAAATAAATGAGAACAGTCCTTGGTTATTAGGTAAAACACAAATAATAAAGGACAAATGACAAATGACAAAGGACTAAAAAAGTGGATTTAGCACAAGGAGTACAGTCGGTTTCGTTTGCCATCTTGGCAGTAATGATGATTGGAGCAGCACTAGGGGTAGTGTTGAGTTCCAGTATCGTCTATTCTGCTTTTTTGCTAGGGGGAGTATTTATTAGCATGGCAGGAATGTACCTGTTGCTGAATGCTGATTTTGTGGCAGCGGCTCAGGTATTAATTTATGTAGGGGCGATTAATGTTCTAATTTTGTTTGCCATTATGTTGGTGAACAAACGCCAAGATTTCAAACCTTTACCATCAACTTGGATACGCAAAATTTTAACGGCATTGGTGAGTGCGGGATTATTTGCTCTGCTAAGTATTATGATACTGGCAACTCCCTGGTCTTATTCTTCTGCTACCCCCGCAGAGAATTCTATTATGCTAATTGGCGAGCATTTTTTCAGTGACTTTTTGCTGCCCTTTGAATTAGCTTCTGTTTTGTTGTTAATGGCGATGGTGGGGGCAATTATTCTCGCTCGTCGGGAGTATATCCCAGATACCGAAGTCTCTGTTGAATCTCCATCCAGCGTTTTGCAATTACCAGAGCGTCCCCGGGATTTAGTTTCAGCAGGAAACGAAGGAGAGTAGTGGTAAATGGTAAATGGTTAGTAGTAAATAGTAATCATGAACTATAAACTCTAGGAAATATAGCACTACGGTAACAGCCAGGGTTTTCTGACTGGTTCCTGCCTCCTGCTATAGCAATAATTCTGAGTTATGTTAATCAGTTCTGATTGCTATTAATTACCAACCTGCCAAAAATTTTTCTAGGAAGATAACAATTTATGCAACTTGAATACTTTTTATTATTAGCGGCTGCTTTATTCTGTATTGGTATCTATGGATTGATTACCAGCCGCAACGCAGTGCGAGTGTTAATGTCTATCGAGTTGCTGCTAAATGCTGTGAACTTAAATTTAATGGCATTTTCCAACTACCTAGACCCTACAGCAATTAAAGGTCAGGTATTTACTGTGTTTGTTATCGCCGTAGCAGCAGCTGAAGCAGCCGTTGGGTTGGCGATTATACTGGCAATTTATCGCAATCGCGATACCGTTGATATGGAGCAGTTCAATCTCCTCAAGTGGTAATATTGTGGAGCTAAAGCAGGTAATTATTGCTTACAAGGCAACAGATTCCCAGAGCAAGCGCTGGGCCGAAATGTGTGCCAAACAATTAGAAAGTCGCCAATGCCAAGTATTAATGGGTCCTAGTGGACCAAAAGATAATCCTTATCCGGTATTTTTGGCTTCCGCAGGACAACCGATTGACTTGGCTTTGGTTCTTGGTGGTGATGGCACTGTTTTAACCAGTGCTAGGCATTTAGCCCCTGCAGGGGTTCCCATTTTGGGAGTAAATGTAGGTGGTCATTTGGGATTTCTAACGGAATCTGTGGAAGAATTTAAAGACACAGAGAAAGTTTGGGATCGATTGTTTGAGGATCGCTATGCCATCCAGCGACGAATGATGATACAAGCGGCAGTATTTGAGGGTCAAGGTTCTAATTTGGAGCCAGTGACTGAGCGATATTTGGGTTTGAATGAAATGTGTGTCAAACCAGCTTCCGCTGACCGCATGATTACTTCTATTCTAGAAATGGAAATAGATGGTGAAGTGGTGGATCAGTATGTGGGGGATGGTTTAATTGTTTCTACACCCACGGGTTCTACTGGTTACACTGTTTCTGCTTGTGGCCCGATTATGCATGATGGCATGGAAGCCATTACCATCACTCCCATTTGTCCTATGAGCCTTTCTAGCCGTCCTTTAATCCTACCTCCTGGTGCGGTGGTAAGTATTTGGCCTCTGGGAGATTATGATTTGAGTACTAAGCTGTGGATGGATGGGGTGTTGGCAACTTCAATCTGGCCCGGACATCGAGTTGATATTAGAATGGCGGATTGTCGAGCTAAGTTTATTGTCTTACGGGAAAACAACTCCTACTATCAAACTCTGCGAGAAAAGTTATTGTGGGCTGGAACTAGGGTGCGTTATAGCAGTAACAATAATGGTAGTTAAATCCCGTCTAGCTTGAAATAGGGAGTGAAGGAGTGAGGGAGTGTAGACACGAAATGGCTTCTCGTAGAGTAGGAGTAGGGGCGGGGTTTCCCCGCCCAGAGTGAAGGGATTATTTTCATGGGCAGGTTGTGTACAAACGTTCATAAGGGGCTAGCTTGAAAATAGTTGTTAGTTGTTAGTTGACAGTTGACAGTTGACAGTTGACAGTTTAGGTGTGGGAGCCGCACTCGAGATATTTTCATGCTTGGTTGTGATATTTTCCTGTGAGGGACTAGCTTGAAAATAGGCAACAGGCAACAGGCAACAGGCAACAGGCAACAGGTAAGAGGTATTTTCATGATTGGCTGTGTACAAACGTTCATGGCAGACCAGCTTGAAAATAGTTAAGAAGTGCGGAGTTTGTAGGGGCGCATTGCGTGCGCCCTTGAGGAGTTAGTCACAAAGCATTTTCAGATCCTTGGTTGTGGGATTTTTCCGTGGGAGACTAGGGCGTGAGGGAGCATCCCAAATATTATTTACCGAAATATTGGGGTCTGGTGCCCTGTCTTTTGAGGCAGAATGTTTTTGGGACGGGGTTTGAATCCCGGTCACAAAAACATACTTATTACTTATTACTTATTACTTACAGCAGTTTTCATCTATTTGAACCACATCTTCATGTAGGGGTTTAGCAATGCTAAACCCCTACGGTGTGGTCTATTTACCTGAAAATCGCTGTAATTCAAAGATTGTAGTATGGGTGTCTTGCCTGCATCAGATATCCAGGGAGCAAGATGCTCCCACTACATAATATTTTTGAAAAATTGGGATGCTCCCGGGCGTGATAAGTCTTCACCTGCACATGATATGACCTGTCTAGATCCCCGCTTTTTGCAGAAGTCGGGGATCTGTATGCATTGAGCTGATATATCAAAAGTTGCTCACTGGTACTTTAATACCCCCATCTAACTTAGGAACTTTTAAATATTCAACTGGCTGGGTGTAGGGAAGATTTTGCTGATTCGGTTGAGGACATTCCCTAAAAAATGTAGCCGGATTCTCGATTAATTCAATGGGGTTAATTTGTTTGCATTTGCTATCTCTTATACTCAAAATTGAGTTAGTCGTTTTTTGAATATTATTAGTCTGGATATTATTCCACTGGTTTGTAATGGTTACTGGTTCTGTTATCAACACATTAGCTGAATTGCGTTCATCTATGAAAGGAGTCACATTATCCTGGTTAGCATGGGCACTTCTATGTATACTGACTGTACCAATTGCAAGCAGTAAGACCATAAGTGAGTGTTTCATATTGAAATATCTCAAAATTTAATATATTTGAAAAATTAATGTTAGCTAAAAATCGCAATTTGTTTCAAAAAACAATAGTCATAAATCTAATTATAAACAATAGTTTTATTTAATTTGAGAAAGTTAATTCAACTAAACAAAGTTGGCATTCAAACCGTGTAAATACGGTGGTTTTTTGTTATCTTTGTTGAATCATTGTTAATTAAGTAATTTAACGTAAATTCGATAGCGATCGCACTCATAGCAAGTGTATTATAGCGGTTTTCACTTGGGTGCAATATATTCGCTTACCTCACCCCTTCTCCTCTCCTTATTAAGGAGAGGGGAATCGGTCGGACAGGGTGATGTAAAATTTGTACTCTACTCAACCGAAAACCGCTATATTTTACTTTACAGCGATTTTCAGGTAAATAGACCATACCGTAGGGGTTTAGCACTGCTAAACCCCTACATGAAGATGTGGTTCAAATAGATGAAAACTGCTGTAATCTTATTAGTGGTATAGTGAAAAAGTCATAAATTAACAAGCGATCGCTTTTGCAAATAGAAACAAGTACCAGATGCGATCATGTAGCCTAAAACTTTTATGTTAGTTGGGTTACACTCCGTTTCACCCAACCTACGAGAAAATGCGATGCCTCCGGCTATGCCCTTCGGGCTTATCGCACTTATTACTTATTACTTATTACTTATTACTTGCGCGTAGCGCTATATCTGCTCCCAAGGCTAACAGGGTTGATTTTTGAGCCTCTGTTAATCCAGTTACTCCAGAAATATTCATTTTTTCGTAAAGCCACTCTGCTCTTAAAGTTTGAATACATTCTTTGGTTTGTATATCCCAAACTTTAATTGCAGCATTGCCATCACCACTGACTAGGATGTTACCTTGGCTATTAAAGGCGAGGGATAAAACCCAAGTATTATTTTGTTCCAAGGTTGCAATACAACAGCCTTGCATCACATCCCAAAGTTTAATGGTGCCGTCGCTGCTACAACTGGCAAGGATACTACCATCTGGACTAAAAGTAATGCCTAAAATCCAATCTTCATGGGCTGGGAGTATATGCATACACTCACCATTATTCAGATCCCAAAGACGAATGGTGCGATCGCTACTACTACCTGTTGCTAAAATATTACCATCTGGGCTAAAAGTAACTCGCCAAGCTAAAATACTGTGTCCTTTGAGGGAAAGATGGCATTGCTGGGTAGCAACATCCCAAATTCTCACGGTGTCGTCAAAACTGCCCACAGCTAGCTTGTTACCATCAGGACTAAATGCAACTGACATGGCAAAGTGTTCGGGGATGGTGGCTATGGGTTGATATGTTGCTACATCCCATAATTTCACAGTCCGGTCATAGCTGCTACTGGCTAATAGGCTACCATCTGGGCTAAATGCTAAACCTGTTACCATTCCCTGGTGCGCTGGGATAATTTTGATACATTCACCACTGTTCACATCCCAAACACGAAGGGTTTTATCAGCACTACCACTGACTAATTTCAAACCATCAGGACTAAATGCTACAGCAAATATATAGTCAGTATGCCCACTGAGAGATGTGACATGGGATGTATCTAAATTCCAGAGTCTGACTATTTTGTCTGCGCTACCACTAGCGATAATGCCGGAATTATTGATGGAGACGGAACCAATCCAATTTAACCGTGCTTTTAAGGTTCTGATACACTCGCTGCTACGGACATCCCATAATTTAATTGAAAAATCATCACTACTACTGGCAAGTATATGTCCTTGGGGATGAGATGCGATCGCTTGTACGGAATTAGTATGTCCTTGCCATGTTTTAATACATTTGCCACTGGTAATATCCCAGATGTTAATAGTACCATCAACATGGCAACTAGCAAGATTATCATCATGTAAAAATGCGATCGCTAATATGCCTCCTCCTTGATTTTCTAATACACCTACACATTTCCTTTGCTGTAGCTCCCACAGTCTCACTGTTCCGTCGAGACTACAACTTGCTAGTAATCCTTCGGAATTGAATGTAACTCCTTTTACCCATCCACTATGTTGCGAAAATGTTTCTAGGCAATCACCAGTGGCTAAATCCCATATCCTGATAGTTGCGTCATCGCTACCACTGGCAAGAATATTCGGTAAATTGGGAGACAGAGCTACAGACCAAATTCCCTTACTATGTTCGGTGAATATTTGGGTACATTTTCCCAAATTTAAATCCCAAACTCTAATGGTACAGTCTGCACCACTACTAATTAATCTTTGTTCGTCAGGGGTAAATACACAAGAGTAAACGCTACCTCTGTGGCCGTGTAAAATATTGAGACACTGACCCGTAGCTGTATCCCATAATTTAATTGTTTCATCTTGGGAGCAACTAGCAAGGATGTTACCAGTGAGGCTAAAAGCAAGACACCACACAGATGTTGGGTGTTCTTGATGGCTAATTAACAGTTGACCTGTGGCAACATCCCAAGTATTAATTTTACCGTCTGAGTGACCCGTAACTAATATTTTACCATTGGGAGAGAATGCCGCAGACATGGCAATGGCAAAGGTTTTCGCAAATACAGATTTGGATAAATCTGCGTAGGCAAAGTTAACTTCTCTCAATGGGGTATTTTGCAGATATGCTTGCCAAATAGTTAAATGGGAGAAATCATAACCCCTGAAGTCGGTTTTGAGTTGGCATAGGAGGTTGATAATATTGCCAGCAGTATATCCTGGTTCTGGGGCAGGAGGAGTGTTTCGATGTTGTAGTTGATATAGAATTTCTTGTAATTGGGTTTGAATGGCTGGTTTGGTGCGTAAGTTTACCAGTAGTTGGTCAATTACAGGTTGGATAATTAATTTTGTTTGGGCAACCCTGATGTAATCTTTGGCTGTTGCTTGCATCAGAGCATAGTTGTTGAAGATGGAATTAGCTGATAACTTGCCATTAGTTATTTCCTCACATACCCCCTCAATTAATTGCTCGGTGACATATTCCATCACCACTGGTTGGAGGGTGAATTGGATGGGAGAATTGGTTAGGGATTGCTTTTCAATTAAACTACGTCTAACCAGGGAGTCTAAAGCCTCCAATTGTTTCATGGCAAATATGGGTAATACCAAATCATGCCGTAAATTGGTAAGGGAAATTGCTTCGCGGTTAATTGCCAACCAATACATCAGGTCTTTTTCTAGGGCAGATAAACGATGAAATTGTTGAGAGATTAAGTCGTAAATACTACCAAATACTTTAGTTCCTTGGGCGAGAAATTCTTGAATATCCCCAGCAAACAATTCTTTAATAGTTGTGGTGACAATTTTGATGGCGAGGGGATTACCACCGTAGTGTTGAATTAACTGTTGCCAAGCTGTATGATCATTGCTAGCAAAGCTTTTAGTTTGAATTAATTCTAAGGCTGCGATCGCATTTAATCCAGATAGTTGTAATGAGCGTACTGGTAAGGTTTCGCCCTCCATAGCTGCAATTTCCGGAGGTTTTTCCCGACTGGTTATGACTACAGAACTTTGATGAGTAGTTTCCCCTAATTGCTGCCAGAACTGCCCGTAATCTTCGTAACCAGCTTGGTAATGTCCCGATTGCTCCCCAGTAGCTAAAATGGATTCCGCATTATCTAGTATGATTAAACAACGATGCGATCGCAAATGGGCAATAAGTTGGGAAATACTATCCCCTATATTGTCAGATAAGTTGAGGGGTTGACCATTGGCAAAAAAGTATAACAAATTGGTGAGTAATTCTGTGAGAGTGGGGTTATTGCGGAGACTGCGCCAAACTACAAACTCAAACTGATTTTGAATTTGCTGTGCTAATTTCACAGATAGGGAAGTTTTGCCAATTCCTCCCATGCCCAATACTGTGACAATTCGACAATTATCCTCAACTATCCAACTCCCTAACTTTGCAAGTTCTTCCCTACGTCCAAAAAAAATTGTCACATCAACCGCCTCACCCCAGTCGGTGAGGGGATGAGGGGAGGAGGGGAGGAGTGAAGGAGTGAAGGAGGGAAGGAGTGAGGGAGTGATGGGGTGATGGGGTGATGGGGTGATGGGGTGATGGGGTGATGGGGTGATGGGAAAAAATTTGTCTCCTTGCTCCCTTGGTTCCTCCTGCTCGTCACTCCCAGGTCTTTTATAATCATTAGTAGTTAAATCTAACCCGAAGGCTCGGAAAAAATATGCCAGGGTTTGTTTATCAACCCCATCCTCACAAGCCAAAACCTTAGACACAGTAAAAGGTGCTAACTGAGTGCGATCGCTTAATTCTTCCAGGGTAAACCTAGCTCCATCATTATCCAACATTTCTGCTTCATGTCTAGCCTGTTGCAGCTTTTTTAACCCTATTTGAGTCAGAATTACACCGCGTTTACGTCTTTGCTTTGGCGTTGGCATTTTTTGTGGTTGACGGTTGACAGTTGACAGTTGACAGTTGACGGTTGATGGTTGGTTATGGATATTTTGTTGTTTGGAAGTTGTTAATTTATGGGAATATGGGTATAGGGTTTACAAGCTAAACCAGACTAAACTGCCAAAAATGAGAATAATAGCGATCGCAGCTACCCAAATAAACCTATTATCCTTGGTATTGACCAGACTAAGGTCTACTATTTCCCGTTGAGGTAAAGATTTTTTCTGGTCAGATTTAGGAGTTCTCACAGCAAAACTGGCTTGAGATTTATTATCCGCGATATTGCTAAAATCCGGTATTTTTGTCATCCACTCCTGGGGACGTTTTAACTTTGGTGCTGTAAGAATGTAATGTACCCGCTTCGCTTCTTTACTAATTTCAAAATGAGGATGTCTTTTCAGTTTCTCACATAAAGCGATCGCATCTTCATTTCGTCCTGCGGCATCATAGGCTGTTACTAACCAAATTTGTACATCACCAGCCAGCTTGGTATGGGGAGCTAATAAACCACCAGCCTTTTCTAATTGTTCTACAGCTTGCCGATAATGCCCATTCTCAAAAGCAATTTTCCCTTGTTGATAGCGGTTTTTGGCGATTTCTAAACTTTCTGAACTCACGGTTTATATACCAAGTGTGCACCTTATCCATTGTGCCAATATTGGTTATGTTTTTGGCAGTTTTTTCAGACGTGGCTGAATCCATGTATGAATTAAGTTGGCGCATTAGACGCACGTAGTGCGGTGAGCCAGTCCGGTGGACGGGTTCCCCGGCATAAAGGAACTGGCGTTGACGCAGTCTCTCCGGAGGAGATACCCGTAGACGCGCAGCGGCTTGCCGCAGGCTAGGGCTTCGGTGCAGGGTAGACGCAAAGGCGCGAAGAATCATTGTTCAATCATATCGAAAAATGCAAATTCATCTGTTTTCCCTCCTGGAGACTCCCGCTACATCGGTACTCCGATTAGCGGCGAGAGGAAAGGAGGGGCAAGGTTTACGCTGCATACGAGTAACCATCCTTTTTGTGAATAGGGGTGCAATATTTGTGACTA
>JASJCJ010000054.1 GCA_030066045.1 Calothrix sp. MO_167.B12 | reverse complement strand
CAGGATAATTCTAATAGTTTCTAACTGGATGAAATCCGGTAGTCACAATGTTGAAATCAAGCAACAATGTCACTTCAATTAATAGCTTATTAAGGATCAAAGTCGTTGGCGGCACTTGTTACCTCAATGAATGGAAGGAACACAGAAATTTTCCATCCTTTCCCCTTGCTCTTTAACCTTTACCCGTGTTTTTTGTTGAGTATGTAATAGCTACTAAACTAAAAACCTCCAAAAATATAGATGACTATAGACGGGCTGGTATTGCTGAATCAAGATATGGATTTGTCTCACGCTCCAAGTACTGCATACACAAAGGCTCAGAGAACAAGAATTGAGGATACCTGATTTTTTCGAGTTCATGTTCCAATTCCGCACTGATCCAAATATGAACTGTTCCGGTATACAATCATTTTGACTTGGGGTTAGCAACTGTTATACTTACAGCAGCTTTCATGTATTTACACCACACTCTGCATCTTCGCGCCTACCCTACACCGTAGACGCGCAGCGGCTACTTAACAGAAGCCACTTCGTGTCTAATGCGTGAGATATAAAAATGTGGTTAATTTACCCGAAAATGGCTGTAAAATTGCTGTAATTATGAAGCAACATATATTCTGGCAGTTTTTGCACCCTATTTTCTCAAGTTTTGTGATAAATCCAGGTATTGTGTATTAGGAACCAATTCCCACTTTAGGTGAGTCATTTTTCCTGGTTCAATGTATTGTAATACCAAAAAAACCTTGCCTAGATAGAACCAAGCAACAGATGTAAACCATGAAAACCGGACAAAATCTAATTTTTTTATTTTGAATTTTGAATTGGTATAACCCCCAACCCCTATTTATGCTTGCTAATTAATCCAGGAGAAGGAAATTGACTTTTGCCCGTACTTGTGAGGAGTGGCTGCACAATCTAGACAAGCGTCCCGCTTTAGGAGTAACTTTGTCAGTTTTGTGGATATTTGTGATTTGTGGGATCGGTTTTTTTTGGCATTTAGGTACCATTGGCTTAATTGATGAAACCGAACCTCTATTTGCTGAAGCTTCTCGGCAAATGTTGGTGACGGGGGATTGGATTACGCCGTTTTTTAATGGTGAAACTCGCTTTGATAAACCAGCTTTGGTCTATTGGTGTCAAGCGGTTGCCTATGCAACTATAGGTGTAAATGAATGGGCGGTACGTTTGCCATCTGCGATCGCAGCTATGGGGTTAATTGGTTTAGCTTTTTATACATTATACTGGCATTTGACCGCAGCAGATCGATTAGAAAATGTTTACCGTCCCCAAAGACGCTGGATAATTCCGGCTTTGGCAACGGCAATGATGGCGTTATCTCCGCAAATGATTGTCTGGGGCAGAACTGGTGTATCTGATATGTTGCTCACAGGTTGTATTACTTGTACCCTATTGTGCTTTTTCCTCGGTTATAGCAGTCCCCATCAATCACCCAATATCTTTCCTTGCCGATGGTACACAGCTTGTTATGTGTGCGTTGCTGGGGGTATTTTAACTAAAGGACCCATTGGTTTTGTTCTCCCTGGGTTGGTTGTTGGAGTGTTTCTACTATATATAGGCAAATTTTGGCAGGTAGTCCGGGAAATGCGCCTGTTTGTCGGATTGCTGATCATCTTGGGTTTATCTGTCCCCTGGTATATATTAGTTTTTTTACAAAATGGGCAAAAATATATTGACTCCTTTTTTGGGTACCATAACTTTGAACGGTTTACAGATGTAGTTAACGGCCACTCCGCTCCCTGGTACTTTTATTTTCTGGTGGTTTTGTTGGGTTTTGCACCTTATTCAGTTTACTTGCCAGTGGCGATCGCAAAGCAGAAATTTTGGCAACGTCAGTACTGGCTGACTCAAGAGCGTTGCCAACAATTAGGTTTATTTGCCTGTATCTGGTTTGTGGTGGTTTTTGGCTTTTTTACCATTGCTGTCACCAAACTTCCCAGTTATGTATTACCCTTAATGCCTGCTGCTGCCATCCTTGTAGCCCTATTGTGGGGAAATTTCCCACCAGAATCAACTACCTCTAGTGTTTCCTTTCGAGTTAGTGCCTGGGTAAATGTATCCTTAGTCACTGCGATCGCAATTGCCCTATTTTACGTTACCCAAATTATAGGCGAAGACCCCGCAGCACCAGATTTCCGCTTCTTGCTGCAACAGTCTGGCTTAACGGTGATCGGTGGGGTAATTTGGTTAGTCTGTGCATTGTTATTAGCACTGATGATTTTGCGTCGATTTTGGCTACCACTGATGGGGGTAAATTTACTTGCTTTTACTGCATTTTTACTATTCGTTCTCACCCCAGCATTATTTTTGATGGATAGTCAGCGTCAGTTACCCTTGCGTCAAATTTCTCAAACAATAGTGCAAGTACAAAAGCCAGGTGAAGAAATTGTCATGGTGGGGTTTAAAAAGCCGACGGTGGTATTTTATAGCCAACGTCCTGTCACATATTTCAAGAGCAACCAAGCAGGGGAAGAATACGTACAAAAGCAAAAATTGCAATCTGCAAAATCCCAATCTCTATTACTCATCGCTCAACCCAAAAAATTCCCGAAAATGGGTTTACAGCCCAGTGATTATCAAATTTTAGCAGACAAAGGTGCTTATCAATTAGTGCGGCTACCTTTGCAATCATAAATAGGGCTTGCAGCAAAAAGTCCCTTGGTGGGGGTAGGCAACAGGCAATAGGCAATAGGCAATAGTTCTGGTCTGTTTGTTTCTATTCTTCTGACTCGCAAAAAATACCAGATGCGAGGATTTTAAACCTAAAATCCCAATTTCCTTGCACGCCTGCCCCATTAAACAATTCGTAATTCGTAATTCGTAATTCGTAATTACGTTTTGTAATGGGGATTTATATCAAATCCGATAGCATCTGAATGATAAAAAACCGCAAAGACGCAAAGGACGCAAAGGAAGAGGAAGAGAGAGAGTAACTGAAATAATTCCGATACAAACGGAAACGATATTAAACCCCAACACAAAACAAACAACCCGTAGGAGATGGGGTTTTAAACCCCGCTTGAGTATAGATAAAATAGCCTCAAAGCATTGATAAATCAATATTTTTCAGTTATTCAGCAAGCCCTAAATATGAGCAACCCTCTGTAACAGATCCCCGACTTATCCAAGGATGCTGCTGGCGAATAGTGGGTATGAACCCTGATTATGCTAAAAGCTGGGGATTACTGTCATAATTTGGGCTGGGTTTTTTCTGCCCCCACTCTCCCACTCTCCCACTCCCCCACTCTCCCACTCCCCCACTCCCAAGAGGGTGATACCCCTGATTCGCCATTGGTATCCTCCAAGAAGTCGGGGATCGCTCACACCCGTGACCTGGCATCGTTAAATTATGTATATTTACTTAACTAATTTGTGAGTAAATGTGACGAAAGGCAAACTCAACTAAGTCAGTAATTCTTGACTTGATGGTTGAATTTTTTTACCGTCCAATCCCATTCCATAACACCATCATCGGCACTGACACAGATCGATAAATCCTTATAAATCCTTGTTACAAAAGATTTCTAGTTAGGTCTTGGAGATAAATTCTCCACCCTTTTTGGGGCTTTTATGACCCATTGCATGGAGTACTCCATCAAGAAAATATACAAAAAAGTTGGTATCTTCCCATGTGTAGATGTCATCAGTAGGCATAGCTAGGTTATACTGCTTAGGCATTGACTTACAGAAAGTATCCACTTTCTTCAGTTTTCCAACGAATCTACTAGACTCCAATTCCACCTGGAATGTATTTGCCATCAACTAGCAAACTTGAAGTAATATAAGTCACACCTGTTTCTATCAAGATAGTTTTTATTACCATTCATAATAGAGGAGGTCATTGTTCTATGAATTCCGTTAAAGCTAATTATCGCTCTGTTGTAGAACAAGTGTTGAAAGACTACGCTGATTTTTTGGGCAATGATGAGATGGTACAAGTAGAACACATCTTTGACCGAGAACGCGATCGCTACTTGTTAGTGGAGACTGGCTGGAATGATGGCGATCGCATTTATGGTACATTGCTACATATTGATATTATTGGCGATCGGCTTTGGGTGCAACAGGATCGAACAGAGGAAGGTGTTGTAGGTGAATTGCTGGATGCGGGAATTAATCAGGATTGTATTGTTTTAGGTTTTCAGCCATTAGAAAAGCCTCAGAAGAAAGAATTACTGTTTCATTAATTTATTGATCAAATAAGCATGATCGCTGAAAGCAGATAAAGGCTAGAATGTCTTGTACAGTAATGATTTGAGTGAGATGGAGAATAGGGGATTTGAACCCCTCACCTCTGCGGTGCGATCGCAGCACTCTACCAAATGAGCTAATTCCCCAGGTTATCAGTTTTTATAACACTGACTGCATATATTTTCGACCGTACAATTATAACATTCCCTTCTAGTTAATTGCAGTTGTTCATCATACCCAAAGCATGAAGAGGGTATAGGGAATAGAGCGTAGGGTGTAGAGACTAACTCTTCCCGAATTGGGATGTTGGCACAGCCGCCCGCTTAAAGGCTAGGGCTTAGTCAAGTCTCCATCTGTAAGCAAACTTCCTGTACCCGTTCCAACTCCAAATCGGTAAAATAGTCGATAGTCCAATTTGCCTGTCTTTGCAGCATATGAAAGGGATAGGTATTGGCAACACCAACTACTTGCATTCCTGCCCGTTTTGCTGCTGTAATCCCAGATGGAGTATCTTCTATGGCTAGACAGTCTTTGGCTTGTAAGTTTAGTTGGGGATGCTTTTGATTGAGAAGTTGCACCGCTAATTTATAGCCATCAGGTTCGGGCTTACTGGTGGTAATATCATCTCCACTGACTATCACCGAGAAAACTTCTGCTAATTTGCTACGCTCCAGCACTAGTTCTATTTCTTGTCGAATAGCACCACTGACTATCCCTAGTTTGATGTCACGAGAACGTATTTGGAATATTAAATCCTCCAAACCTGGATATAAAGGTAGCTTTTCTAATTTCTCTAGTTCCGCAGCATAACTTTGTGCTTTACGTACAAGTAGCCCAGTTAAATCATCTTCACTGATTATACGACCACGATTATTTAATATATCTCGCAAACAGGCGCGATCGCTACGTCCCAAACAAACTTCTTCATACTCACCCGGCTTTAATACCAAGTTTTCGGACAGCAAAATCTCTTCTATGAGTCTTTGGTGAATTGGCTCATCGTTGATAATAATGCCGTTAAAATCAAATAGAACTGCTTTTAAACTCATGCTGTGGTGTCAAAAGCTGGGGATGGAAAAATCTGGAAATCCTCTTGAGCAGTAGGCTCACATTGTCTGATATTACTATGCTTTGTCCCATCTGCCACAAAAATTGCCTTGATACCAGTTGTTATCTGATGTACCCACCACACATTTTTGGTGTTTACTGCGGTAAAACCTGCTGCACCCATCTCAGCATCAACACTACCTGCACCATATTCACGAATATAAGGCTCTTCAAAAATGTCATTGAGCCATCCTAACTGGCGTAGTGCCTTCTGATTCCCATCTAGCACTAATACTTGTCCACCCACCCGTAACAAACGAAAACTTTCTTGTAAAATTGCTTGGGAAATGGTTACTGGGATTTCATGGAATAGTAAGGAGGCGGTGACTAAATCAAAGTTATTTGCTGGAAAGCCTGTTGCTTCTGCCTTTCCATGGCTGAATTTTATATCTAAACCAGTACTTTCTGCCTTATGAGCAGCTCTAACTAACATATATGGCGATAAATCTAAGCCAATGACTTCTGCTTGGGGAAAAGCCTGCTTTAACATCAGGGTAGTAGAAGCTGTACCACAACCCAAATCAAGTATACGCCTAGGTTTAACTCGAATGGCATCTATTAATTCCTGACGCACCCAAGTTTCATTGGGTGGTGTTACATACTGGGTAATAGGGTCGTAGGTAATTGCTGCATTGTAATTGAGATATCCCCCACTAATACCGTGAAAGTTTTGACTGCTGTAGTATGCTGGAATTACTACATCATCCCTACGGAAGCGATCGCTTTGTTTCTCCCAATCCACACTATCAGCATAACGGCGTAATCTCTCATTATCTATCAACGAACCAATGACGGGGGATAAAAAACGCTCCCAGATTGTATTTTTATCAACTGCCATAGCATTTTACTAACTATTTAGGATTCTAACTTTACAAATTTTAATCTATTTCTGGAATATATACTCCTAAACTCTTAGTTTGACAGCGATCGCTTCGATGTAGTATAATTGTAGTACAACTTAAAATTAGTACATAACAAAGAATCTATGCAGATAAAAATAGATTCCCAAACTTTTAAACTAAAATTATGTCTTACGAAAAACTAAAACTATCTACCTCAACACCAGTTTTATCTTGGGCAAATCATGAATTGAAACATGAAGAAACCAAGATGGCAAAAAATATGGCATCCCTGCCATTTGTATTTAAGCATATAGCCTTAATGCCAGATGTACACCTAGGCAAAGGAGCATTAGTTGGTTCTGTGATTGCCACTAAAGAAGCAATTATTCCTGCGGCTGTGGGTGTAGATATTGGGTGTGGAATGTGCGCCATTAAAACCCCATTTAAGGGGGAAAAATTAGAAGGTAAGCTGAAGAAAATTCGCCAGGATATTGAAGCAGCAATTCCTACGGGATTCAACGAGAATAAAGATACTACAAAAAATGTGACTAACTGGCAAGGTTGGCGGGATTTTCAAGATTTGCACCGTGGGGTGCGAGACTTGGAAGGAAAAGCAATGAAACAGTTAGGTTCCTTGGGTGGTGGTAATCATTTTATCGAGGTTTGTCTGGATACAGAAAACCAAGTTTGGTTGATGTTGCATTCTGGTTCCCGCAACATTGGCAATAAGCTAGCACAATGCCATATCAGCACTGCGAAGGAATTAGCGAAGATGGCGGGTAATAGGTTACCCGATCCTGATTTATCCTATTTCGTGGCTGGAACTCCTGAATTTCAAGCATACTGGCATGATTTACAATGGGCACAAAATTATGCACGTTATAACCGTGACGTAATGATGGCAAGGTTTAAGCGCATTATTGAGAAACATCTAGGAGGTGGAAAGGCAACTAAGCCTCTATTAGAGGTGAATTGTCACCACAACTATGCTGAGAAGGAAGTGCATTTTGGTGAGGATGTTTATGTAACTCGCAAAGGTGCAGTTCGCGCCCAGAAAGAAGACTATGGTATTATTCCCGGTTCAATGGGGGCAAAATCTTACATTGTTAAGGGAAAAGGTAATGTACATAGCTTTTGTTCTTGCTCCCATGGTGCTGGGCGTTTGTTATCCAGAAACAAAGCCAAAAAGACTTATACTCTCGATGATTTAATTGAGCAGACTAAGGGCGTTGAATGCCGCAAAGATAATGGTGTTTTAGATGAAATTCCTAGTGCTTATAAGCCAATTGAGCAAGTAATGGCAAATCAATCCGATTTAGTTGAGGTTGTGGCTACTTTAAAACAGATTGTTTGTGTGAAAGGTTAGGAGTCTTATCCTCCTCAGTTGCTAACTGCTAATTGAGCTAAATACTTGAAGATGCACAGGACAACCAAGGATGAAAATGCTTCAGGGCGCACGCAATGCGCCCCTACTGGGTACTTCTTAACTATTTTCAGGCAGCTCCCACACCTAAGTTGTCAACCATCAACTAACAACTAACAACTAACAACCATTTTCAAGCCAGCCCTCCATGAACGTTTGTACACAACCTGCAGATGAAAATAATTCCCTGACTCTGGGCGGGGAAACCCCGCCCCTACTCCGAACTCCCTATTTTCAAGTTAAAAGTAGAGATAAAACTTATGGTTACTCTTGAGTTTTACAAATAGATAAAAGCTATAATCTGTGATTAAAATATGGTTTACTAATAATTTAGTAAACAATTGCGATCGCACAACTAAAATGGGACTGAAAGGTTTATTTGTGATGGAATAATTTTTCTGGATATATTTCGTAAATAGGAATACAAAAATCCGATATAGCCAAAAAAATCAAGCATATGTTACACATGATTTATTCAAGGAACTAGATGACGAGTTGTTCGTCATCTTGACTAGAGTAAATCCATCATGTTAACCTCTTTACCTTTAGGAGAACTGAGTGAACAAGTTACTATCTAACTTAACAAGTAAACCCCTAGCTTTTATTTCTCTGGGTTCATTGTTAATGACGGGTAAAATAGCCGTAGCCAAAGAAGCAGCTCAGAATGTACAACCATTAGAACGTCCAGATGCTACAGTCACCCCAGTCTCTGCAGAAAGTCAAAGAGCTTGTGTGAAACATCCAAAAGTGGGTAAGCATTTCTGTGCTAATGCTAAACAGTTATCTCATTTACAAAAAGGTCGGAAACAAATTGATGCTACGGATCTAAATAATGAAAAGGATCTACTTGATGTTACCGATGCAGAAAGTGATGCTGCTGTAGCGATGTTTGGTTGTGATTGTGTTGCATCAATCAACTGTCTGCGTCAACTGCGAAATAAATTGCCATAAAATTAATTTAATTAATGACTAATTTTTGAATAAATAAATATATAGGGTGTAATTATTTAAAAGGTATAGGGTATAAAGGTATTTTACAAGGAATAAAACTTGATGAATTTACCTGTTACATTATGCCCTACGCCTTAAAAATAATCAAAAATTAGGTATCACCAAGTATTTATTTTGTAGATTTTTACCCACAGTCATCTATCTTGCTTGAAAATAAATGAATCGTCGTAATTTTATTACTTTATTTAGTGTCAGCCTCCTTGCCAGTTGTTCGCCCATATTGTTTGCTGCCAGTTATGCAGCTAAACCAAAACCCAAAAAACAGCCATCTAAATCTAATAATTGGATTAATGTGGGGACTGTAGAAGAATTAAATAAAACTGGTCAAATATTACAAGATAAATCACCTTTAGGTGCAATTTTAGTCGTGAAAAGCGGCGAGAAATTGACTGCTGTGAATCCAACTTGTACCCATCTTGGTTGTATTGTGGATTGGGAGAAAAAAGAAAATATTTTTCTATGCCCCTGTCATGATTCTGAATTTGCCCCAGATGGTAAATACAGAAGTGGTCCAGCACCAGAATCACTAGCAAAGTATGAAGTCAAGACGACTAATGGCAAGGTGATGGTAAGATCTGCTTAATCACATTTATGTATTTAATTAAGCGATCGCTCGTTTGTTGAAAATTGGGCGATCGCAAATTAATATAATCAAACTTGGACAATTTCGGTTGAAATTTGCTCTGCTGAGTGTGAGGATGATTCAGTCCTAACTGCGCGAAACATCCCAAATCTGCAAAGTCCTGTACCAAATGCTAACCGCATCAGTAGCAATGTCGGTACTTCCCGCAAAGATTTAATCAAGCCAGATAGACCAAAACGCAGCAATCCCGATGGTCTAGCAATACCCTGCCAAATAGAATCTAACCACGAAGGAAGTGTTTGTTGTGACCAGTCCGCCGTGATTACCTCACCCTCAACTAATCCTGTGGCTGACAAAAGCTCGGCAAAGCCTTCAATACTAGAAAAAGCTGGATGGGACCACTGATCTAATAATTGCTGCATTACGGGTTTTTCCCAAAAATTGAGGGGAATTTGGCGATCATCCCTTTGATTCCAATCAGCTACAACTAATACCCCACCTGGCTTGAGCACCCGCATTAACTCTGAAGCAAAAACAGCTTTATCTGGCATATGGGGTCCAGCTTCAATTGACCAAACCACATCAAAGCTAGCATCCGGGACAGAAAGTGCCATAGCATCATCCACCAGAAACTTGGCATTTACTCCTTGGGGGGTCAACTCCTGAGCGCGTTGGACTTGTTGGGGACTGATAGTTACACCCGTGACAGCAAAACCGTAATCCTTTGCTAAAATGCGACTGCTACCTCCAATTCCACAGCCAACATCTAAGACAGTTGTGCCAGGGGGTAATTTATCTAAACCACTCCAACGTACCATTTCATAGACAAAGTCAGATTTAGCAGTTAGAAAATCCTTGCGTCGCGGTGGTGAACCATAGTGACCTAAGTGGATATGTTCGCCCCAGTAAAATTCTAGAATCCCGTCTTCTGTCCATTGGTCATAGGAGTTGGCTACGGAGTCTGATGATTGATAGCGGCGAGCAGTGATTAAATATAATGCCAGTAATAGGGTTAGTAGTGTCAACAAAAGTCCTAAGACAGGGAGAAACCAACTCATTGAGATTAAGCCTTAATATTTCTTAATAATTTTATCCCATTACCAGGCTGTAAGTTTGGGTTTGTTGAGGATGGGTAAATATTGGGTATCTTCATTTACAATGGCAAATTTACGGCATTCCCAAGGTGATAAAAATGATGAATTCTAGTTTGGACAAAAATTTCTTGAGGAAAAGAAGTTTGGGTAAAGAACTCTCCTTGTGAATAATTTTGTTGCTAAATGGGGTGTAATCAGTGAGTTTTGACAATATTTGTAAGGTTTTAGCAGAAAAATATCCAACAGAATTTATCAGCTGGTTGCTGGCTGAAGAACCGACAACAGTTCAGGTGCTGAAGACTGAATTAAGTTTAGAACCAATCCGTGCAGATTGTGTGACATTTCTGCAAACAGCAAATCGAATTTTACATATCGAATTTCAAACCCGTACTATCTCAAATCCTCCGCTTCCATTCCGGATGCTTGATTATTCAGTCAGGTTAATACGCCAATATAAGGTTCCTGTAACCCAGGTTGTGATTTTTTTGCAGGAGACAAATAACGAAATTGCTTACACCGAAGAATATGTCAATGAAACCACAACCCATCGTTATCGAGCCTTGCGGATGTGGGAACAAGACTCAGCACTATTTCTCGATAAGCTCGCATTATTACCTTTAGCACCATTAACGCGAACAAACTCACCCCAAGGCTTACTATCCCAGGTTGCTCAGAGTGTTGCTAAAATTCCAGATAGGAATACTAGACAAGATATTGCTGCATATACGGAAATTTTAGCGGGTTTGAAATTTGAAAAGAAATTTATCCGTCAATTTTTAAGGGAGGATATTATGCAAGAGTCAGTAATTTATCAAGATATTTTGCAGAAGGGGCAACAACAAGGGAAACAAGAAGAAGCTCTTACTTTTTGTATATCTTTACTTAATGAACGCTTTGGTAAAATTGATTCCTCTATTATTCAGCGAGTCGAAGTTTTAAACAAAGAACAATTAGAAGCTTTAGGTAGAGCAATTTTAAAAATTTCATCAATGAACGATCTATTAGCTTGGCTAAACCAACAGGAAAACGATGAAAGTATTTAAGCTTTGCTGTTTTGGAAACAGGATTTATCGCAGATGGTAGACAAGCATAACCCTGGTTATACCAATTTCAAAAAAGAATGCGACAAATAGATTTTTGTAGAGACGTAGCATTGCTACGTCTCTACCGAGGGATGTGTTGCGAGCATTTATTAAATCGGTATTAATGCATGGCTTTCCGGGTAAGATTCGCAACCTTACCGACTCTCCATTTTTGGCTGGTGTGTGATGACTTTAGCAAATGCTAAAGACTCTTTACCAGTAATCAATCTCGAACCACGTTTGCGGGTGGCATAGTTCCACGCCCACTGAATCATCACCAATAGTTTGTTGTCAAACTCAATCAAGAAATAGATGTGGATCAATAGCCAGAATATCCACGCAAAGAATCCTTTTAATTTAACTGGACCCAAGTCTACAACAGCGGCATTTTGTCCAATCATCGCTAGATAGCCATAATTACTGTATTGAAATGCTTCTAGATTTTGAGTTTCACCTAGGAGGCGTTTTTGAATTAATCTAGCGACGTATTCACCTTCTTGGATGGCCACTGGTGCAACACCAGGGAGGGGTTGATCTCTTTGGTGGGAGAAGTTGGCTAAGTCTCCAACAACGAAAATATTGTTGTGCCCCTTAACACTCAAGTCTGGTTCGACGATCACTCGTCCCGCCCGATCACATTCTGCACCTGTGCGTTTGGCGAGAATTTTCCCTAATGCTGAACCTTTAATACCTGCTGCCCATAATATGGTCTTGGAGGTAATCTCTTGGACTTCATCCCCTTGCTTAAAGGTAACGATGTCGGTGTCAATATTTGTCACCCGAGTTTTTGTATATACGGTGACACCAAACTTTTGCAGAGATTTTGCTGCTTCTTCTGATAACTCTGGGGACAGGAATGGCAGAATACGTTCACCCCCTTGCAATAGTAAAATTCTCGTTTCTGAGGTATCAATGTTGCGGAAATCTTCTTCGAGAGTTTTGTATGCTAATTCTGCGATCGCACCTGCTAATTCTACCCCAGTTGGACCTCCACCCACAATCACAAAGGTCAACAAAGCACGACGTTTTGCAGGGTCAGTTTCTTTTTCTGCGGCTTCAAATGCACCAAATATCCGACGACGCATTTCAATCGCATCTTCCAGAGTTTTCAAACCAGGAGCAGATTTTTGCCACTCATCTTGACCAAAATAGGAATGCTTGGCACCTGTAGCCACAATTAATGTATCGTAGGGTACGAATTTATCTCCCATGATCACTTGTTGTGCTTCTGGATCGATATCATTTACTTCTCCCAGCAACACTTTTGTATTCTTGCTTTTGCTGAGTACAGCTCGCAATGGTGAGGAAATATCACCAGGTGATAGGGTACCTGTGGCCACTTGATACAAAAGTGGCTGAAATAAATGAAAGTTACGTTTATCAATAAGAGTAACATTTACATTTGCTTTCCCCAGTGCCTTTGCTGTATACAGTCCACCAAAGCCACCACCAACGATTACAACCTGATGTGGTTGATGATTCTCAAGTGAAGCTCCCATAAGTAATATTTCCTAATATAAATAAAACTGTAACTCTTCTTAATATTTATGTAACAAAATATTTAGATTAATTGCAGTTATTTTTGAACAATTGGAAAAATACTTAAATTAATCAAAGTTACAATTGGTGAAGTGTAAGCCCCTTTTTATGGTTTCACCACATCTTGATTCACAAAATTGAAGCCTCATTTTTATCAAAATCTTAGGGACTAAATGATTAAATTTGCTTGACAAATTAAGAGAATACTGTACTTACAGAAATTTGTTTTTTTGAGAGTTAAAGACTCAATAATTATTGTTGATAAAAGTGAGTTAATACTCTCAAGAATATTAATAAATAATTCTAGCGGTTTCCATTCAAATGAACTGTATAAGGCTGGACAGGGATACTCACCGAACCGAAACCCTATATAATAATTTCGGGCAATCAATAAGTGCCTAAAGTAATGCTGAGAAGCAATATTTAGCCGTAAACTAAAAATTGATAATTCATGGGTTCGTGCCCACGGATGAATCCTCTTCTGAAAATAATTTCACCAATGAAAATACCGGAGTATCTTAGATGACACTTTTGCCAGGAAAACCTCATCCTCTTGGAGCTACTTGGGATGGTGAGGGGGTCAACTTTGCCTTATTTTCAGAAAATGCAACAGGTGTGGAACTTTGTCTGTTTGATGAACAGGACAGTGAAACTCGCCTACCGTTAGTTGAAGTAGAAAACTATGTCTGGCACGGTTATGTACCAGGGTTCAAGCCGGGACAAAAATACGGCTTCCGAGTCTACGGTCCCCATGAGCCGGAAAAAGGACACCGCTTTAATCCTGCGAAACTCCTCATAGATCCCTATGCAAAAGCGATCGCTGGTGATGTTATTCACGGGGCGGAAATTTTTGGTTATCCTTGGGGTGATGCCCAAGAAGACCTAGCTATATCCTATCTAGATGATGCTCGTCTCATTCCCAAGTCGGTTGTGATTGACGAGTCTTTTGATTGGGAGGGCGATCGCTTGCTGCAACTTCCTTGGCAGTCAACCGTAATTTACGAAACTCATGTTAAGGGTTTTACTAAGTTACACCCAAATATACCCGCAGAAATACGGGGAACTTATGCTGGACTGGCTCATCCTGCGGCGATCGCTCATTTCAAATCTCTCGGTATTACGACTGTTGAACTGTTACCTATCTATCACTTCTTTCTTTACCCAGGATTACTCGCCGATAAAGGACTGACTAATTACTGGGGTTACGATCCCATCGGCTATTTTGCTCCCCATTCCGGCTACAGTGCTAGTGGCATTCTCGGTCAGCAGGTGAGGGAGTTCAAGCAGATGGTTAAAAGCTTACACGCTGCTGGGCTGGAAGTGATTTTAGATGTGGTTTACAATCACACAGGAGAAGGGAATCATTTAGGCTCAACTCTCTGTTTCCGAGGCATTGACAATGCAGTTTACTATCGGTTGGTGGAAGGAAATCCTCGCTACTACATCGAAGGGTTTACTAACTGCGGTAATTGCCTTAATCCCCTCCACCCCCAAGTCCTGAAATTGGTGATGGATAGTTTGCGTTATTGGGTGTTGGAGATGCATGTGGATGGTTTTCGCTTTGATATCGCTCCAGTACTAGCCAGGGGAGAGTTAATTGAAGTAGAGGTCTGGCGAGGTTCTCAGCGACGGACAATCAAGATTTTGGACCACGAATTCGACCCCCTAGAATCCTTTTTTACCATTATCCACCAAGATCCAGTTCTTTCCCAAGTGAAGCTGATTGCAGAAGCTTGGGATGGGGGAAAAGATGGCTATCAGGTGGGGAACTTTCCCGTTTTATGGTCAGAGTGGAATGGTAAGTATCGGGACCTAATGCTGGATTTCTGGCGGGGTGAAGATATTAAGTTAGGGGAATTCCGCGATCGCTTGATTGGTAGTTGCGACTTGTACGCCAGCAAGGGTCGGCTCCCTTCTGCAAGTATCAATTTTATCACTTGCCATGACGGTTTCACCCTTAATGATGTGGTTAGCTACAACGAGAAGCACAACGATGACAATGGGGAAGACAGTGGCTCTAATCACAACCGCTCTGGGAATTGTGGGGTGGAAGGGGAAACTGATGACCCAGAGGTACTACAATTGCGACAGAGGCAGAAACGGAACTTTCTCACTACCCTGATGTTGTCCCAGGGAGTACCGATGGTGCTAGGGGGGGATGAAATGGGGCGATCGCAGCAAGGCAATAATAATCCCTACTGCCAGGATAATGAGATTTCCTGGTTTAATTGGGATTTAACGGAGTCAAATCAGGCACTGTTGGAATTTACCCGTCAATTGATAGAGTTTAGTCATCAGCATCCCGTATTTCGTCAGCGCAACTGGTTAGGGAAGGATGAAGTTAGCTGTTTTACTGACGATGGTAGTGAAATTACTGAATCAGAGTGGGAGAATTCGGCTAGTACTTTCGGTGTTTTCTTGAACGGTGCCAAAATTGCTGGTGAAGCTAAAGATGATGACTTTTTCCTCTGTTTTAATGTTCGCTCAGAAATGGTTGAGTTTACCCTTCCTGATAGACTACAGGAGCGGGAGTGGAAAGTTGTAATTGACACAACTGAGGCGGAGTTTGTGGAGGAGAACCGTGTTTGCAAAGGGAGTCAAATTATGGAAGTGGAAGGGCGATCGCTTGTCGTGTTAAAGTGCATAAGTTGATTTAGTTATCAGAGGTTTGTTTTTCATCACGTTCGGGGATATCAAAGCGTTTCTTTTCATCGTCTGTGAGTTTTCGCAAGACCTTTTTCTTGGCCATTTCAGCCAACTCTGTAGTAGAAGTAATCCAGAGGCGAACGGTGTTGTCATAACTGCCTGATACCAGTTGATATGGACTATTTGAACTATTGGGTATGAATGCCACTGATGTGACGCTCTGTTCGTGACCTCTTAAAGAAATAGGTTTACGGCTAATTTCGCCTTTTTGCCAATCAAGTTGACTTGGATTTCCCATATTCCAGAGCTTGATAGTACCTTCATAACCTGCTGAAGCTAATATTAGTTCATTGTCGTTAAGACAAAAAGCCACTGAACTAGCCCAGTGACTATGACTATTTTTAGAGTGATAATCCTTGACAAAAATTGATTTCGGTTGTTGTTGTCCTTCCCAATCAAGATGACTGACATCCCATAATCTAATTGTTTTATCTTCACTAGCGGAAGCAAGGATCTTTCCATCTGGGCTAAACACTAGTGACCTTACTGTTTCTTTTTCTGTGTGTCCTCTTAAAAGGATAGATTTGTATTCAGCTTTTCCTTGATTCCAATTCAGTTTATCTAAATGCCATAACTTAACGATGCCATCGTTACCAGCCGTAGCAAGTATTTTATTGTTCTTAGGATGAAAGACAACAGAGGTAACGCTCCACTGGTAATTTTTATCTAGATCTTCATGATGTCGCACAGCAATAGTTTTTTCTTTGGAGAGTCTACCATTTTGCCAATCAATATCACGTATATTTTTGATATCCCACAATAAAACTGTAGGGTGTTCTTGATAATGATCATCCCAAAGTCCTGTTGCTAGAATTTCTGAATTTGGGCTAAATGCTACTGAACTAACACCATCTAGTTGTTCTGGAAAGACTATTGACTCTATCACCTTTTGTTCAAGATGTTCTAGATTCCATAACCGTACTTTATTATCCTTTTTTTCTTCTTTAAGTTCGTTGTCATTTACACCACTAGAAGCTAGGAATTTACCATCTTGACTAAATGCAACTGACCAAACCCGCTCCGTGTGACCTTCAAGACATCTACGCAATTGGAATTTTTTATCAGATTGGTTCCGCTCCCATAAGCCTACCTTATTATCCCAACTTGCAGACGCTACCATATTGCCATCTGGACTAACGGCAACAAACATGACATTATCGCCATGGCTTTGATTTTTATCTTGATTGCCGATCAATGTTATGGGTTTACCTATAGGAGGGTGTTGTACATCCCACAAGCGAACTCTATGATTCCAACTTCCTGTGGCTAACCAATGACCGTCGGGACTAAATGCAATTGAACTGATACCAAAATATTGACCAGGGAGCGTTTTCGGTTTACTTGTAGGGGAGTTTACATTCCATAAACGTACTTTTTGGTCTTCACCACCGGAAGCTAATGTATTGTTACAAGGATCGAAAGCTAGTGAGTTAATCCGTTCCATATCCTCATGTTCACCCAATCTTTGATATTTCTGTTGATCTAGATCCCATAACCATATAGTACGATCATCACTACCTGAAGCCAGTTTCTTTCCATTTGAGCTAAACGCTAATGACTTCACCGCTTTTTGATGAACCTTTGCAAGTTTTTGGGGTTCAGGCTGTTGATTGAAATCATCCTGGTTTAAATCCCATAGCCATATAGTTCCGTCACTATGACCAGAAGCCAGTTGATTGGATTTAGGGTTGAACGCTAAGCAGCAGACTTCTCTTTTCTGTTGTTTCGGTTTTCCCTGATCTTTTGAATTAATATTCAAAACAACAAAACCTGGAGGTGGCTCTATTAAAGGTTCGAGATCAAGATCAGCGCAATTCTTCCAAGAGAAATCTCTGACTTGACTTTTGCGTAAATCCACTATGATATAACCATCTTTACTTCCAGAAGCCAAAATCTGACCATCATGACTGAACACTAATGATGTAATCTCGTTATCTATAGGTACAGGTCTGACATAATAAGCAAAAAGCATAAAGCATAGGTTAAACTTGTCAGTCTCTATTCGTATTTCTTTTTGGATCTCTCGATACCATTTACACCAAAAATCCACGAGATCCTTGTGATTGTGAAACCAAAGAATATGGTGGGGCTGATCCAGATTGTCCCGCTCCCACAATTTCACTGCCCCATCCTCACCTGCTGAGACTAATATTTTCGGTTCCTTGGGCGCAAATGTAATTGCAGAAACTCCCGAACAATGAGCATTCTCCGTAATAGATAAGGGCTGATGATTATTCTCAGATTCAAGATTCCAGCAAATTATTTTTTTGTCATCACTATCACCACCTGAAGCAAGTATCTTATTATCTGGACTAAAAGCTATTGTAGAAACACTGTCATCATGTCCTTGGAATATTTGACTGAAATATTTCTCGCTCAGGGCTTCACGGAGAGCAACATCAACTTGATCTAGAATTTGTAATTTATCTTGCTTGTTGAAGTAATATGCTTCGAGTGCCAACAATGCAGCTAAATCATGTCGTCCGCGTCGTAGTTGATGCAATGATTGAGCAGGCAAACCTTTTTCGATCATGAGATCGCGGACAAGATTGCTAAGGTAGCTCAAGTATTTTGTCCGCCAAGTTTGAATAGCTGGAATTAAACCATCGAAATAAATTTGATAACGTTGTTTTGACGATGACCCGATTGGTAGTATGATGCGGGCTTCTCTGAGGTATTCCAGCAGATTCTTAACGTCCTCTATATCTAGTGGCAGTGAAGGTAAATTAAGGGCATCAGTTTCTTCTTTAGAAGACTTAATGAAATCATCGACAGATAGAGAATGTTGACTACCAGAAGGAGTACATAGGTAATAGAAGAGACAGGGAACAATTTTCAAAGCATTGGGAACTATTTTCTTTAGGTCTTCTGAGTTTATTTTGCCATCCACATACTTCTCGACGATTCCTTTTATTCCTCCTAGTTCATTATTGAAGGTGTCTAGAGATAGGATACGTTTTCCATCTTTTGGCTTAGTACTGTTCCACAACTCAGTCATCACCAATTGTAAAAATGGGGTGACAATCGGATTATTTTGTGAATCCTCATCGTTGCTACTATCTGACTTTTCCTTGCGAATTGCTTCTATAATGGTTGTGATAAATTGTTCTTCGCTCTTGATAAATGCTTCTTCAATCTTTGTAGAAGGCTTGAGCTTTGTAATGTCTGCTGATCGATCTTCAAGGGGTTCAATATTAACGGAGTCCTGAGATAATTCTAAATAGCGATCGCACCAGTCATTATCCCTAAAGTCTTTGAGGTCTTCAAGAGCATTCTTGCGGATGGAGATTAAGAAATTAACTGGTGACTCATCATCACTAAGCAATTTACGCAACTCAGCCTTGAACGTTTCCCCTTTATTGTTCTGAGAATTATTCTTAAAATTATGCAAATATTGCTCAAACTGATCGAGGACAATTAAGATTTTTTTTCCCTTGTATTTTACTTTTATGTACTTCTTCCAGGCTGCTAAAATTTCCCTAAGTGTGCTTAAATCTGAAATAAAATCCTGTCCCTGTTCATCCAAAAAGCTGCCAATGTTTTCTTTAATTTGTTTGACTAATTCATCTAAAGGATCTTTATCTTTGTCCCAGGTATTAAAAAGAATAGCAGGACAAAGTGGTTGAGTTGATTCCTGAGAACTAGATTCTGGTTTCGGGTGCAAGTAATTAACAACTCCCTCTCGAAGCATAAAGGTTTTACCTGCATTCGTTTCACCAGAAAGAATTGTCAACCGATAATTTTCCAGATGATGGATAATAGTCTGACAGCAATTGTAACGTTCAAGGGGTTTTCTAACTGCTTCTTTTGCTGAGTCTTCGTCAAGATATTCCAATTCTAGACAGTTGTCAAGGATGCTAGGAAGACGACTTTTGAATTGGTCAAGTTTATAACGCGCATCCGAACGAATGGAGATAAGAAATTTGAGAGATGAGCCGGAGTATTTAACTGCACGGGCAAACTCATCAGCAAAAGTCTTCTTTTGATCCTTAGTTTCACTTTTGTGTGAATCATTCAGAAAATCTTGAGAATGATACAGGAAATAATCCTCAAACTGATCCAGAATAATCAATAACTTACCGCCCCCATATTTTCCACTGAGGATCTCCGTCCACGCCTTTAGGGTCTCAACAAATTCAAACGGTGAAGATATTTTTTCCTTCTTAGCCTCCCGTTTATATTTTTTGAGACTCTGTTGAAATTGTTCCTTGAAGAGGTCTAGATCTCGTTGCATTGCCTCGCCAATGGCGACTTTAACTTGTTTCAATAGCTCATCCAACAGGTTTTCCTCGCTCCAATCTTTGAAGACGACAACAGCACCTTTAGGAACACCTAGCTCCCGTCGGTTGTCTTTTTGTTCTAGAAGCAAATGTCTGGTAACACCAGCTTGTAAGACAGAACTTTTACCCACGCCACTTTCACCATGAAGTACTGTCAATGGGTATTTGAGATTGCTTATAATGATTTCCCGCCACCCGTCTCGCCCGAAAAAGAACAGAACATCTTCTTTTGTATAAGGCTCTAAACCTTTGTAAGGTGAGTCAAACATAATATTACTTCCTCTCATAACCTCTAATGATTGGACTATTTGCCTAAAATTGAGGATTTCACTAATTACGGTTTATATATTTCTCTAACTGTGTGACAAAATCTTTCAAGGAACATGAGACAAGTTTTACATTCCACTTTTTCCAAAAGCGGCGATCAAGCTTACCAGGCTTCGATTGATGGATCAGCCATCCTCTGGGTCGATAATCCTCCTCGGAAGTGGAAGACTGGGATAAGATCTTTTCTCTATCTGAATCTGACCAAAAGCAAGATAGGATAAAGTGTAAATCGGCATCATTGGTACTGTATCCCACAAATAGAATGTCGCTTTTGTCCAAACGCTCAATTAGTTTTGGTGGTAATACGTCTGATGGCTTCAGTTTCTTGTTATCTTTGCTCCTCAAGTAGTTCATATGATGAATTGGAGCAATAACAAAGCTGTCTTGTTTTTTATCAACCTTAAATAATACACCACCATAGAGTTTGAGAATGAGCGGGTGGTCAACTTTTGAAATCTCATCGGGAGGCGGCAATTTTTCCCCTAACGGCAGTTTTTTATCCTGTTTGTTTGCTTCCTTAAACACTTCTGGTGGGGTTTCACAATTCCCGTAAGATTTATGCTTAAATTTCCCTTGCTCTTCCCCTTCCGCTATGTAGGACACCACATCGAAGTTTTGCCCCTTTGCGTCAAAGGCGAGTTCCAATCCCTTATCGTAGTTAGTAGTTACAAGCAATTGGTATGGATAGGGATACCTTCTTTTGTTCATGATCAGAGGAAGGTTTGCTAAGAACTCTTGGACTTGGTTAGGACAATAAGGTTTGTAATCGTTCTCCTCTGGTCTAAAGAGTTCACTTAATTGGTGAACTAATTCTGTAGGTGCTTTATCAATCCAATATTGCGCCCAACACCGAATATCTACCTTGGCAATTGCTAACTCCTGTTCACGAGCTAATTCATGGGCTAATTGGGTTGTTTTCGCCTTGTTTATCTCTTGTTTAACTAAGCAATGAGGACTTTCCGGTCTTTCATTTAGCTTAAAGGGACATACATCACAAGGAAATCCAATTAAGTCTTTCGATTGGTACGTATAATCCCTAGCTAGGCAGTTGGCAATTTCAATCTCGCTTGGAGGAAGTTCGTCCCATTTTACTTTGTTATCGCTATTCATATCTGAAGATTCCTCAGCTAAGTCTAGGCGGGACTTCCCTTGCAAATCCGTATCAGATAAATTAATGCCTGGCCCTATAAATAACACCAATTTCCCCTTCTCTAGGGATTCCGCCACTTCTTCAACGTCTTTCTCCAAAAACTTATCACGGCTCTGGTATCTTTTTCGCCTCGGAAGAACATCAATTTTTAGAAAACACCAAAGCAACTGTAGTGCATTATGCATAGCATAGCGGCGCAAGGCACCATCCCCTATTTTGTCGAACTGTTTTTTCCGCTCATCTCCATAATCAGAAATACCTCGCAAGATTAAAGTCTTTTCAGGTTTGGCTTTATTTTTACTTGCATACATAAAACCATAAGATTCCATTTCCAGAACCAGAAACTTCCGATCAATTTCCTTCAACCAGTCAGTAAATTTCTGTGATGCCCCTACTTTGACTCCAGATGCTACATCACCAGGAATTTGACGAGCTTGCTCACGGATTCCCTGCTGATTAATAAGTTCCTGAATATTTTCTGACGAAAGGAGTTTTTCAAGTCTCTTTGAACAGGATATATTCCAATCCTGGTAAATCTGGGGATACGAGTATTTAAGGTGTTTTGCCTCATTAATTAAATATGAGTCACAACGATGCCATTTTCCTCTGAGTTCAAAGGGATACTGTTCTTCACCTTCAACAGCTTTGGAGTCTTCCTCATAACCATCTACTTGATCGGCAACAACAACATCCCCTATCATCACATCACTGTGAATGCCTGCGCCAATTCCCGGCAAAATAACTGTTTTGGGCTTCCACTTGTCGATGAGGCGTGTGGTAGCCAGTGAGGTAGCGGTTGGACCCATCTCACCAGCAAAAGTAGTAACACATCGATAGTAATCACTTGAATTGGGAATTGGATAATCAAATAGGTAGTAATGACCTCCAGTTTCCGGATCTGGTTGTGACTGCCAAGATATTCCCATCTCGCTAATCTGGCAAGACAGTTCATCGAATTCTTCTGGCAGGGCAATAATAATCCCCACATCTACTAATTTTGTATTAGCCATAGGGCTACCTCAGAATACTCTAATATTTGGTAATTGCTTTTAGGGGCTAGATTTTGATGATAATGAGGGATTGTCTAGCTTTTAACTAGTAAATAAATGAAACTTCAGCTATTGAAAAGCTATTTAAACAAGTTATAGACCTTTTTTTAAATCTGCATAAACAATTATTTCAAAGCCTAAAACTATCAAGAGTACAAGCTCAACCCAGCAAAGGATTTGAACAGCCCAGTGAGACTGTGGCACTAAATACCAAAACCCTAACAAAGCAGCGATCCCCGAAAATACAAATGTAATCTCATCAATAATTAACTGCTCAATCTTGCGACGCTTGCGTCTTTTATCGCTTCTGTGTTCAATTTCCCAGCCAAAAATGAATTCAATTTCTTGAATATCTACACCTGCTTTGGCAGTCACTACATTGACCTTGTTAACCAGTTTTTTACGAATATATCTGCCAATTGCCGAAATCTTTTCATCATTAATTAAATAAGTCCAGCCCAGAACTAGACTCACCCAAGGTAATACTAGAAGTGCGTCTGCATTTAACTTTTCACCCAGCGCAAATGCTAAAACCCCACCAAATACACCAAGAGTGACATAAATTAAGTTGTCACGGAATCCTATGCGCTGAATCTGCTCGTCCTTTAGCTTGTTATATTCCTGAAGATAGATATCAAGTATTTCTTGCTGTTCATTATTCATAGAGAAACCCTCCCAAGCAAGATTCTTGTTTGACTTTAAATATCCTCTTAATTGTGCTCTTACTTCTTAGAAAAGGAAGTCTGAATTATTTGAAGTAGCCGAAGAAAGAGTAAGTTTTGACTTGCCTTTCAGATAAGAGCTTACTTTTACTAGCTAGTATTTCCACCTTAATTGTAAATATTTTCTATACATAGAATATTTAATTTACACATTTTGTATAATTTGCATAAATCGACAAACTAGAGAATGTGATTTTCTCGAACTTCTACTACTCCATAGGAACCGACTAAAACAATCCCGAATGCGATCCCTGCATTTCTCACAAGCTCGGCGTTCACTAATGTCGTAACCCTTGCCTAGAATAAGTTTCGGACATTTTGAACCGGCGATGATTTTGGTACAATGCGAAATGCATAAACCTAGGTTTTATAAGGCTTTGAGAAATGTTGTGAGAAATCCGGGGATCGCGTTTGGCGCGTTTTCTAGTTTGCATCACCCCACAAAGAGGAAGCCAGAAGTTTTCACCCTGGGACATTAGCCGATAGAAGGGGTTAATTGTGCGGAAAGCAATATCTCGAAACTTCTTGACGTTTTAAAATAGTTGAGGGGCTACCAATTTTTATGAAGTTGTGCTGAATAGTGCAAGAACCCCGTGTATGGCTATACAATATCAGCCTACCCCTATGGGCAAATGAGATAAGCAATATGAGCTTACCTGCTTGTTTAACCAACTTCCACCTCAGTTAGAGAATTATGGCTTTTTCTTCCATTGTGCGTGCTTTAGGACGCTCCTCCCTCTCTCAGGAATTTCTTGCCAAATTAGAGAAACAAACACATTTACATTTAAATGGAGTTCCCCGTTTACCAAAAGGTTTGGTAGCTTCAGCATTAGCTACTGCTGGGGAGAAGAATTTGTTTGTCGTCTGCGCCACTTTGGAAGAAGCTAGCCGTTGGACTTCCCAATTGGAAGCTATGGGATGGAAAACTGTCCATTTTTACCCCACTTCTGAAGCTTCTCCCTACGAACCATTCGATCCAGAAATTGAGATGACTTGGGGACAAATGCAGGTTCTGGCAGATTTAGTGCAGGGAGCTGGGGAAGAGAAGCAATTACCTAATTTGGCAATTGTGGCTACCCATGCAGCACTACAACCACACCTACCCCCACCAGATGCTTTTACCCCCTTCTGTATTACCCTGAAGCGGGGGATGGAGTCGGATTTGGAGCTATTTAGCCAACAGGTGACTCGGTTGGGTTATGAACGAGTACCGATGGTGGAAATGGAAGGACAATGGAGTCGCCGGGGGGATATTGTGGATGTGTTCCCTGTGTCTTCCGAGTTACCTGTGAGGTTGGAATGGTTTGGGGATGAAATCGAACAAATTCGGGAGTTTGACCCTTCTACCCAACGTTCTGCTCTGGATAAAGTTGAGCAGTTAGTACTTACTCCTACTAGTTTTGCACCAATTCTCATGGCAGAAATGGGTGATATGTCTGTCATAGAACCCTATATGTCAGCAGAAGAGCAAGAAGTACTGGAGACAAAACAAGTTCTGGAAGGAAGTAGAAGATTTTTAGGGTTAGCTTTTGACAAACCTGCTTCTTTAATAGATTATTTACCAGAAAATACCTTAGTTGCCATTGATGAACCAGAACAGTGTCACGCCCATAGCGATCGCTGGGTGGAAAATGCCGAAGAACAATGGGAAATTATCGGTAATGAAGCTCATACATTGCCACAAATCCACCGGATGTTGGATGATTGTCTGGAGGATGTAACACGGTTTAAAACCATATATTTGTCGGAGTTGGCAGAGGAAAATAGCGGTATAAATTTAGCCAGTCGTTCCGTACCTGTCACCCCCCACGCTTTTGCCAAGATTGCAGAAACATTACGCCAAGAACGCGATCGCAATTTTGCCATCTGGATTATATCTGCACAACCAAGCCGTTCTGTATCTCTGCTACAGGAACACGATTGTCCGGCTCAGTTTATCCCCAACCCCAGGGACTACCAAGCAATTGAGAAGTTACAAATTAACCATACTCCCGTTGCTCTCAAATATTCCGGGTTAGCGGAATTGGAAGGGTTTATTTTGCCGACCTTCCGCTTAGTTGTAATTACGGATAGGGAATTTTACGGACAGCATTCTTTAGCTACTCCTAGCTACATCCGTAAGCGGCGCAAAGCTGCTTCCAAACAAGTAGATCCTAATAAGTTGCGTCCAGGGGATTATGTTGTCCATCGTAACCACGGTGTAGGTAAATTTGTCAAACTCGAAAGTCTCACCCTCAACGACGAAACCAGGGATTATTTGGTGGTACAGTACGCCGATGGATTGTTGCGGGTAGCGGCAGATCAGGTGGGGGCATTGTCTCGGTTGCGTACCACCACATCCAAACCACCCCAACTGAATAAAATGACGGGTAAGGTGTGGGAAAACACCAAAAATAAGGTTCGCAAAGCCATTAAAAAGTTGGCAGTGGACCTACTGAAATTATATGCCGCCCGTTCCAAACAAGAAGGATTTACCTACCCCGCAGATATGCCTTGGCAAGAAGAGATGGAAGAATCCTTCCCCTACCAACCCACCACAGATCAATTAAAAGCAGTGCAGGATGTAAAACGGGATATGGAAAGCGATCGCCCGATGGATAGGCTAGTATGTGGAGATGTAGGCTTTGGGAAAACTGAGGTGGCAATTAGGGCAATTTTCAAAGCCGTAACAGCCAATAAGCAGGTGGCACTCCTGGCACCCACCACCATCCTCACCCAACAGCATTACCACACCATCAAAGAACGTTTTGCCCCCTACCCCATCAACATTGGTTTACTCAACCGCTTCCGCACCGCCGAAGAACGGCGACAAATTCAAAAGCGGTTACAGACAGGAGAATTAGATGTGGTGGTGGGAACCCACCAACTCTTAGGCAAAAAAGTTGCCTTCAAAGACTTGGGATTATTAGTAGTAGATGAAGAACAACGGTTTGGGGTAAATCAGAAGGAAAAAATTAAATCCCTGAAAACCCAAGTAGACGTACTTACCCTTTCCGCCACCCCCATTCCCCGCACCCTATATATGTCCCTCTCCGGCATTCGGGAAATGAGTTTAATTACCACCCCACCCCCATCCCGTCGCCCCATCAAAACCCATCTTTCCCCCATGATTACCGAAACCATCCGCAGTGCCATCCGCCAAGAACTTGACCGGGGAGGACAAGTATTTTACGTAGTTCCACGGGTAGAAGGCATTGAAGAAACATCAGCCTCAATTCGGGAAATGATACCCGGAGTTAAACTAGCGATCGCCCACGGGCAAATGGAACCAAGTGAGTTAGAATCTATCATGCTCACCTTCAGTAATGGGGAAGCAGATGTATTAGTTTGTACTACCATTATTGAATCTGGTTTAGATATTCCTCGGGTGAACACCATCCTCATCGAAGATGCCCACCGCTTCGGTTTATCGCAGTTGTACCAATTACGGGGCAGGGTAGGACGCGCCGGAATCCAAGCCCACGCCTGGTTATTTTACCCCCAACAAAGAGCATTATCTGATACCGCCAGACAGCGATTGCGGGCAATCCAAGAATTTACCCAACTGGGTTCCGGTTATCAACTAGCCATGCGGGATATGGAAATTCGTGGTGTGGGTAACCTACTAGGGGCAGAACAATCGGGACAGATGGATGTGATTGGTTTTGACTTATACATGGAAATGTTAGAAGAAGCCATCCGGGAAATCCGGGGACAGGAAATACCCCAAGTTGAAGATACCCAAATTGATCTCAACCTCACAGCATTGATTCCCAGTGATTATATCCCCGACATCGATCAAAAAGTGAGCGCCTATCGCGCCGTCGCCACAGCCAAATCCAGGGAAGAACTAGCACTAATTGCCGCCGAATGGAGCGATCGCTATGGTACAGTACCAGCAGCTGCTACTCAATTATTGCGAGTCATGGAACTCAAGCAAATGGCGAAAAAGTTAGGATTTAGCCGTATTAAACCAGAAAACAAGCAGCACATTGTCTTAGAAACACCAATGGAAGAACCCGCTTGGAACCTACTAGCGGAGAACTTAACCGAAACCCTGAGAAACCGTTTTGTTTATTCCCCTGGGAAAGTAACAGCAAGGGGTGTAGGAGTGTTAAAAGCAGATAAACAATTGCAAACTTTGATAGATGCATTTGAGAAAATGTTATCTGGGGTGCCTGAGACTGCGGTGGTTTAAAATGATTGTAGAGACAACAATTACGTCTTTACCACACAAAATTTTTAATATCCCATGAAGGTTGAGTCAATCCGTATTCAAAACTTCAAGCTGTTTGACAAACTGGAAGTTAATTTCAAAAATCAAATCTTAGATGAGGTTAGCGATCGCTTCCTCATTTTAGGTGACAATGGTAGTGGTAAAACAACTCTCTTGCAGGCAGTTGCATTGCCTTTAGCCTTTGCAAGTGGACGTATCCGAGATATTACTGACTTTGATTGGGTAGGATTTTTACCTGGACGATATTGGCGATGTGGTACACCAAGAATTGAATTAGAGGTTTCTTTTGAACAAGAAGAACTGGAAGCAACTCGTAAAATAGCAAAGAAATGGTACGATGCACAATCTGCTGAACGCAAGTCTGATTTCCGAGAATTTGTGGAACCTGGTGACAGTCATCTTGTTAGAGTAATTTTGGATGGAGATTATTATAAAGTTGGAAAATCTCAGGCTGAATTAGCTCAATTTCGTGGCAGATATTATGCTCAATGGTTGCTCAGAAGAGGGGATCAATCCATCCGTTCTTTTTTCCCAAAATTACCGGGAGTTTTCTGGTTCGATCAGTTTCGTAATCTTGGTTCCAATCCCAATCAAGATACTGTGGGGGATGGTATAAAAGAGCGTAGTTCTGGCATTTCTTTTGAACTTGGTGTGGGGCGTTTGCGTCGGTTTTTAATTGACTGGAAACGCAGACAAGAATCTGGACAAACTTATTCATTAGACTATTTACAGGAACTAGAAACTCTTTATCAAAAAGTCTTTCCCAATCGTTCTTTCTCAGGTTTAGAACATCTTCCCAGCCTGGACTCACCTACAGAAGAAACCACTTATTTTTTAATAGATGATGGCGGTCGAAAATACGATATTGTAGAAATGTCAGCAGGGGAGCAAGCTATTTTTCCTATTCTGTATGAATTTGTCAGACAACAAATTGCTTACTCAGTTGTACTGATTGATGAAATTGATTTAAATCTGCATCCTCCAGCCGCACAGTTTCTTGTCAGCCAACTTAACAAAATCGCGCCTACATGTCAGTTTATCTTCACAACTCACTCTGAATCAGTTAGTAATGTAATTGGCGAAAGTGATACTTACCGTTTGCGGGGAGGGTCACTGTGCCTGTAAATGTTTTATATTGTGAGGGTAATTATAAAAGTATTGATATTAGGGTAATTAGACAAATCGTTGCAAGAGATTGTGAAATTAAACCAATTGGTGGAAAACAACTTTTCATATCAAGTATTGCTGGCGATAGAAGAATTAATCCAAATTTAGCTGGACTTTTAGATCGTGACTTTGACTGTCAGAATGTCACACTTACAAAAACACCACAACCAAAATTTGATGGAAACAGTATAAAGGTAGGTTGGACTTGGGAAAGAAAAGAAATTGAGAACTATTTGCTCGATCCAGAAGTCGTTCAACAAGCCTTAGGACGCAAAGCACCACCAATGGATAAGTATCGATCTGCTCTCAGGAAAGCAGCAGAGGAGATATCAACCTACACAGCAGCTAGAACTGCTTTGTCATGTTACGGTTTCAAGAATTTTTGGGGAGAGGAAGTAAAACTAGTTAATACATCGCATCTTTTTCCAAGAAGACTAGGTAAAGATGCTTGTGAACAAAACATACGGGAAATAGTTAATAAATATAAAGGCGATCGCATAGTTACGCCAGAAAATGTTTTAGAGAAATTTCAAGAACTACTTCCGCTTTTTCGTTCCGATGGATTTCGACTTGAAAACTTTCTTAGTTTCTTTGCAGGGAAAGATTTGCTCTATATGATGACGGAAAAGCTTAGGGAATTTGGATTTGAATCTAGCGATCCTACAATTACTCCCTCTGAGAAATTTATCGAACGTATCATCAAATGTATGGAGAGAGCAGAAGAAGTTTGGACTTGGCTACCAGAATGGGCGAGATTGCGAGAATTAATTATTAACACAAATTTTTAAAGTTTTTCTCCCACCCAAATAATAGTATTGTGCTCTCTAGCTTTGGAATTGGCACTAGCAAGGTGACAAGCAGAAGAACTGACTAAACAGTAACGTCAACGAGTATCTGCATAAAAACCAATATGATTGGCAACAGGTCGCTCATACATGGGTATTTTAGTATGACTGGGAGAGTTTAATAACCGTGGTTGACCATCCTTTTCCATTACCAATGTAGTAGAACCCCCGCCATCTAGATTTAAAGCCCTATCAACACCCAACTTGACCAAAATATTCGTCAACTCAACTTTTTTTAAACCTTCACTATACAGGGGTTGTTTCCCATCCACCGCAACTAACCAAACTTTATCTCCCTGCTTATTTGTGGCAATAACAACCCGTGAATATGGTTTATCCTGGGGATGATTTGGAGTTCCAGGCTTGCCATCAAAAACTAACATTTCCCTACCAGCAACACCTTGCAAAGTACCATCAGGACAACTACCACTTTTCAGAATTTGCACAATATTATTATCAGCAATACATGAAACATACCAATTAGCATTAGCCTGCCCATAAATTTTCCCATTAGATATTGCTTGTCCCACCGTAGTCACCATCTCTCCCTTGCGGGGATAATAATCCCAAGGAGTATTTTCGCGGAAGGGATAAAAATAGTTAGCATTCATCGCTAACTGTAGTTGAAATTCCTGAAGAAAATCAGATGTGGTTCTCGCTTGGGTGAATTTACTTTGCTGATTTACTGGAGGTGTGACAAATACTTTAATTCCCGGAACTTTTAAATCCACACTGACGATATGCACCACTATTGGACGGGGGTTGTTTAATACCCTGCGTTCATACTCAATCCCTGGAAATAAAATTTTCTTGGTATTTGTCAGTGATGGACGCTTAAAGTGCTGCCCAGCATACAGTAACATTGGCAATAACAGTAAACCTATTGCGAATGTTCGGAAAAATTGCTTCACTTGTCTTAGTTTGGGGTATTGTGAATTGGTATGGCGAATGTCTCTTAACTTTAGCAACCAAAACCTAAGCGATCGTTCTTTTCAAGGTGAAAATCTTGATGGGGCAGACTTTAGCTATGCAGATATTCGCGGCTGTAACTTCAATAACGCCTCATTAAGGGGAGCAAATTTTCAAGGAGTAAAAGCCGGACAAACTATCAAAGATTTATTCCTAGTCTGGATATTTGTCATCATTGTAGGTATTTTGGCATTCCATGCTATTTCTCAGATGATGTTTAGTATCATCACTCGCACTCCAGAAGACCCTTTTTGGGGGTTTGCATTGGCATTATTCATTAGTTTGGGAATTTCTGGAGTTCTTCTACCACTCTCATATGAGTTCGATAATTACCTAAAAAATCTTTTTGGTACGAAATTTGTTTGGCAAAGAATCATTACTTCCTTATCAGCAGGTGCATCAGGAGCTTTAATGGGTTTTTATTACGGTGGAATAGCAGCTGGGGGGAAAAACGCTCAAGCTGCTGGAATTTCCGCATTTATCGCAGCCATAGTTATATCTGGAGTAAGTTTTTACTTCATTAGGGGAATCTTGCCAATTTTAGTTCATACCATTGCTACTATTTCTGCTTATGGATTTACATTTTTATTGTCAGCCAAAGCAGCTACATATCTGAGTACTGATAAATTTCTTCCAGGTATTGCTTTAGGAATTTTTTCTTTGTTATCTTTTAAGCTAACATTCGCCTATCTTAATCTAACAATTAAAAATATATTTACTTATAAAACAACATCCTTTCATGGTGCAGATTTAACCAATGCCATTTTCAAAAATGCTCGACTACATCACAGCGATTTTACAGGTATCAAAAATTATCAGTAAGCAAACTTGAGTTAACTGCTAACTTCTATATTCTAGTTACCAGGCTGAGCCTGGTAACGAGGGGAAAGGAGGCTCCGCCTCCTGTTATTTGTTGGGTTCCACTACCCTTCGGGAAGCAAGCTACGTTTCACCCAACCTACGAGGGATTGCGATCGCACTTTATGGTTTTTGAGCTTGATATAATAAAATACTGTTGCTACCGTAAAATCACTGGCATGGTTTTACGGCGAGAGTATCAAGTGCTATACGATGGTAAAATCGTCAGCAGTGAGAGTAGTGGTATTAATGCCAGTCAAAGTGGCTAGAGTTTCCGAAGTTGCAGTGACAATGATATCACTGCCAGAGAAGGACAAATTAGCAAATGTCAGACCATCAGCCAAACCGATAACATCGGGTCCATTGCCAAAGTCGGTAATCATATCCGTTCCTTCTCCTTCAGCTAGCACAAAGGTATCCCCTCCATTGCCACCGCTGATGGTGTCCGGATCTAACTCAAAGCCCTCACCATTAATTAATTGCACACTGAGAATTTCAGCATCCCCATCGTCATCAATTAAGGGAACCGCCACCACCGTCGCTGTGGTTACACCTCCAGCTAAGTTGACAGTACCACCACTACCATCGGGGAGGAAATCAACAGAGACAATATTTTCACTGGCAGCAAAATCGATTTCAAAATCACTTCCCCCTACCGCAGTGCTGTCAGAGAAGTCAAAATCAATCGCCAACCCTGATTCGGGAGTAGGTGCAGTTAGGCTAAAAGTGGCAAGGTGTTGTGTTTGTTGTTGTTCCGATAGTACATCTGGTGTTCCGGAAAAACTGACAATCGGTTCATCGGTAATGGTAGCTGTAAAGCGGCGTGCCTCTTAGCCCTTTCAGGTTTCGGCTGGTATTGCTCGCTTTCTTGATTATTTGGGTATTGATGTGAATTTTCTGCTTTTCTGTGGGAAATATATATTTGGTATAACCACAAATATCTTTAAATCAAAGGATATTATTTTTATCTAATAGAATCTACCAATATATTTTTGATTAATAAATAGTTCCATGGAAAGTCTATCACCCAATCTGGATGCATCTGCCACAATATTTATTATTGATGATAGTTATTACAACCTAGATTTTCTCTCCATTATATTAACTGAATTTGGCTACAATGTCATTGCAGAAATAGATAGTGAAGCTGCGTTCAATAAAATTAAATTATTACAGCCAGATTTAATAATTCTAGATATTATCATGCCTAAATTAGATGGTTTTGAGCTATGCAGAATACTAAATTCAGAACCAAATACCAAAGATATTCCCATCATTTTTATGACAGCAATATCAGACATAGATCAGAAAGTAAAAGGCTTAAATCTAGGAGCTGTTGATTATATTACTAAGCCATTTCAGAAAGAAGAAATATTAGCACGTATCCAAGTACATTTAAGAATCCGGCAATTAAATTTAGAACTAGAAAAACAAAAGCAACAATTAGAACATAGGGTAGAAGCAAGAACTGCCCAACTTTCTCATACTCTGGAAAATCTCAAGCAAACCCAATTACAACTGGTACAGTCTGAAAAAATATCATTACTAGGACAGTTAGTTGCTGGGGTAGCTCATGAAGTTAATAATCCCATTGGTTTTATTGCCACTAATTTGTATCATGCTAAAAATTATGTTGATGACTTAGTTAATTTGGTACACCTTTATCAACAGCAGTTTCCCGAGCATGATGAAGTGATTGATAACCAAATTGAATCAATGGATTTGGAACACGTGTTAAAAGATTTACCCAAATTGATTGACTCTATGAAGTTGGGTACAGATAGTGTGAGAGGAATTATGCAATCCTTGCGGACTTTTTCACGGAGAGATGGAGATACAAAAAAGGCTGTTGATATTCATGAAGGTTTAGAAACAACCTTGATGATTTTACAACATCGTTTCAAACCCCAACCACATCGTCCTGCAATTCAAGTTATGAAAAAATATGGTAAGTTGCCACTAATTGAGTGCTATTCGGGACAACTCAATCAAGTGTTTATGAATTTGTTAGCAAATGCTATTGACGCACTAGAAGATTCATTAATGGGTAGGGATAAAGAAGCAAAAAATCTTCAGATTCACATTTGTACTAGCCTAGAGCAAGAACGAATTATCATTCAGATTGCAGACAATGGTATGGGTATACCAGAATCAAAGCAAAAGGAGATATTTAAACCGTTTTTTACAACTAAACCAGAAGGAAAAGGTACGGGGTTAGGACTTTCTATTTGTCAGCAGATTATTACAGAACAGCATGGTGGTAGTTTGGAGTGTGTATCATCTCCTGGTGAGGGTACGGAATTTTTGATTCGTATTCCTCTGTAACTAGGGCTTGCTGTTCGCGCAGCGCAGCGTTAGCTGTAAAAGTCTTTTGGTGGGGGTAGGGAATAGGCAATAGGCAATAGTTCGGTGCCTATAGGTTTCTATTCAAAATACCATCAAAAATGACAGATGCAAGGATTTTAAACCGTTAATCCTAATTGACTTGCACGCCCTGACCCAATGAAATAGCCTCAAAGCATTAATAAATCAATATTTTTCAGTTATTCAGCAGACCCTAACTAGTGAATCGGGGCAGAAATAACTCACCAGTTAATAACCCTCTCCTAAGAAATCGCAAGGTTTCTTTACATCCATAAGGGGCGAATCGCTCATGAACAGCTTCTGTCACTCTGGAAAAATAAAAATAAATGTAGGTTGGGCAGAACGGAGTGAAACCCAACAATACCAAAGTTTTTGGTTGTTGGGTTTCGTCCCTCAAACGCCACTTCTCTCAACGCGGGGAACCCGCGCACAAGAGTGGCTCCCCAACCTACGTCTAAATGAATAAAAGTCCTTAAGAATAAAGGTTTTGGATTTTTATATAGCGAGAGTGATTAAAGAGGGATAAGGGGCGCAACCCTTATGATAAAAAACTTTTGAATGCGTGAATGCGTGACTTCCGCCTAGCGGCACTAGCTGTCTGGGGATTTTAATGCTCTGTCTAGTATTCTACGGGCATCTTCTGCCTTGATTTTGGCTTCTTGGTAACGGAGGTTGGCTTGGGCAAAACTTTTGAGGACTTTAAATCCTTCCTTTAAACGAACAATTTCTTCTTGTGCGATCGCTTCATCTGAAAATAGTATATCAATTGCTTGCCGTGCTTCCAAGGCTTCAGCTTTTGATTCTTGCACCTTCAGCTTGAGATTTGCCAAATTACTGAGAGTTTGCACGGCTTGAGTCACTTCTTCTTCTCCGCTAGCTGCGGTGCTTTTTGGTTCTTTGACTTCAATTAATTGTTGAGGACCAAACCCATCTTCTAATTCAGTTGGTAGCTGGCCTTCTTCCATCAGTTCCATTAACTGATCCATTGCTTTATCGCGGGCTTTGGCGGAATCTTTACCAGGAACAGTGAGGATGATTTCTGGGCTTTGAGCAAGAGTGTACTGAACCATATCTAAGCAAAAAATTTGCTGTTGTTACCACATGAGGAATATTATTCTACCGTAAAATTCTGTGTATTAAGGGAAATATTTACCAAATTATACTCAAGTCTAACACAAACCCTGGTAAAATATCTTCTTACCTTAATTGTAGAAGGATTATCTAATTCCTCAACTTTGGTATTGGGATAGCAAAATAATTGATGATAGCGTAATATTGACCACCTTGATTTGCTTAATACACCTGTGTCATATCTCTGAAATAAATTTGGCGTTTCATCGGCACTGCCTCATGCCTCCTACTATAAAAGCTAAATTGACGTGAGTTAGACTAAATTTTGGGGCTAAAACCTTTATAAGTCAAGGATTTGTACAATTCACATGAGGAGTCACTTCTCGAATAGTTGAGAATAAAATCAACAATTAACCTAAACTTAGTAAATCAGTGTGAGTTCGACAGAAATCAGGTTAATTTTAACTCCTAACACCGAACTCCTAACACCGAACTCAGGTTAAATTGGCAGAGCAATAATAAATTTTGTGCCCTCACCAGAGGTTGAACAACAATCAATTTGCCCATCATGCTTATCAATAATAATTTGTTTAGCGATCGCTAGTCCTAAACCCGTACCCTGATTGACTCTTTTGGTGGTGAATAAGTTATCAAAAATCCGTTTTTGGACTTCTTCGCTCATGCCAATACCGTTATCAGCAATGATTATTTTGACTTGTTTATCTGCGACAAAAGTTGTAATTGTAATCTGATTGGGATTAGTTTTAATATCTGCAAAACTACGACCTTGACTAGACTCATCTAAAGCATCAATGGCATTAGCCAGAATATTCATAAATACTTGATTTAACTGCCCAGGAAAACATTCGACTTGAGGGAGATCTCCATATTCTTTAAATACTTCAATTTCTGGACGCTGGTCGTTTGCCTTCAAGCGGTGCTTGAGAATTAAGATTGTACTATCGATACCTTCATGCAAGTTAAAGGACTGCTTGTATTCCCTATCTTGCCTAGAAAAAGTTCTTAAACTAGTGCTAATATTTATAATGCGATCGCAAGCCATCACCATTGAGTCAATCATTTTGGATAAGTCTTCTATGGAATAATCCAACTCAATTTCCTCTGCATGGTCAATAATTTCCTCGCTAGGCTCTGGTAAACTTTCCTGATAAAGTTGTAAATGCTCAACAATATCGCCAATTATTGGCTTTGCTTGTTTGAGACTAGAGTGAATAAAACCAAGGGGATTATTCATTTCATGGGCTACTCCTGCTACCAAATTACCCAAGGCTGACATTTTTTCACTTTGAATCATTTGCAGTTGGGTATGTTGCAACTGTTGTAGAGATTCGCTCAATTCTGCGGTGCGTTCCTCTACTTTTTGCTCTAAAGTACGGGTAAGATGAGAAATTTTTAAATGTAATTTTAATCGGGCAATGACTTCTGCTTGTTGAAAGGGTTTGGTAATGTAGTCCACAGCACCAATTTCCAAACCTTTGACTTTATCTAGGGTATCAGATAAAGCCGTCATAAAAATGACTGGTATATCCTGAGTAATTGGATTTACTTTTAATCTCCGACAAGTTTCAAACCCATCAATACCAGGCATCATCACATCCAGGACAATTAAATCGGGAGAAGCATATTCTGCTTGTTCTATTGCCGATTCTCCATCTGTTGCCATCAAGGTTTTCCAACCATGACCTTGAATTGCTTCTGATAGAACTTTCAGATTGTTGGGAGTATCATCTACTAAAAGAATATATATATTTTGGGACAAATCATCCTTGTTCATTTACGTACCTCATTCGTTATAGATGCTTTAATTAGCTTACGTATTTTTGCGGTTTGAAAGTTAGCAGTGAGTTTGGTTAACTCGGTTGCAAAGGGAGCTAGTTGTCTGTCTTGTTCAACTAATTCTGCCAATGTTTGCTCTATTTCTGGGATATTGCCCATCATTGCCAGATGATATAGTTGCTGCAAAACATCTTGGGAAGGAAGTACCCATTGATTATCGGTAGATTGTTCATTTACACCAGAGGGTTGTTGAGGTTGGGATTGAGCATAAATCCAGTCAACTTTCAGTACGGAACCCAATGCATTCAGTAATTCATTTATTTGTAAGGGTTTGGGTAAGAATGCAGTTGCACCTGCTTGTAGACTTTGCTGTTGATTTTCCTCAAATACGTTAGCACTGGAAACAATAATGGGAATATTACGGATTTGAGGATTTGCTTGCAGGCGAATCATGAATTCAAAGCCATCCATATTAGGCATAGCTAAATCGAGTAATATCAAATCGGGTTTACTTGCAGTAGCCATTTCCAAACCTTGTTTTCCATCCTTCGCTTCTTGGGTATAACAACCAATTCCTTGTAAAGAGTTTGTTAATACCAAACGATGGTTAAAGTCATCATCAACAATGAGAATATTAGGTGTTTTACCTCGAATGCCAATAATTTTGTCTTGTTTGCAGAGGTTATCTTGTGCCTGTAAATCTTGGGACAACAGTGCTGGTACTGTTATATCGAACCAAAATCTACTCCCTTCCCCCAGACTACTTTGTACTTGAATTTGGCTGCCCATTAATGTGGCAATTCTCAGGGTAATGGCTAATCCCAAACCAGTACCTTGGGAACGTTGTCCTGCCGAACCTACTTGCTCAAATGGTAAAAATATTTTTTCCAACTGCTCGGATGTCATACCCACACCCGTATCTTCGATTTGAAAGCGAATTTTTGCAGTTGTAGATTCAGCCGATTCAGGTTCTTGTTGATGTATTTCTAGTACATCTACTGTAAAAGTGACACTACCATTATCTGTAAATTTAATTGCATTACCCAGCAAATTAATTAAAACCTGTCGCAATCGCTTTTCATCAGCTTCAATTGACTTTAGTCGGCGTTTGTTGTTTAGGGATTCCTGGGGAATATCATTAATAACAGTATTAAAGCCAACTCCTTTTTGTTCGGCTCGGATACCACAAATTTGGGTTACACCATTGAGAAAACTCGATAAATCTATGGTGCTGGGGACTAATTCTAGTTTGCGTGCTTCAATTTTTGACAAATCAAGAATGTCATTAATTAGCATTAACAAATGGGAGCCACATTGATGAATAATCCTGGCTCCTTCCCGATTTTTCTCTGTTAAATCAGAAGAACGTTCTAATACTTGAGCAAAGCCTAAAATACCATTGAGTGGTGTACGTAGCTCATGGCTCATATTGGCAAGAAATTCACTTTTGGCTTGGCTGGCAGCATCAGCAGCTTGCTTTGCCTCCAATAGTTCCTGAGTCCGTTCTTCTACTTTTGTTTCTAAGGTTTGGGAGTAATCCCGGAGCAGTTCGTTAGTTTCTTCTAGTTGCTTATTGGCTGCTTCTAATCTCTGCTGTTTATAGGCATTGGTTGTGGCAACTACACTACCGATGAATGTTGCTAAGGTTGGCATTACAGGAATCAATAGACCATGCACAAACATCCCATAACCACTGACCATTAATCCAGTACTAATACTGATAGTTGACCACAAAATTTTACCACCAAAAAATCCCCACTTACTGGGTCTACTAGCTAAATACCAGCTACCGATAGAACCAAGGGCAGACCAGAGAATAATCCAAAAGTAAAGAAAGTTACCATTGACTCCACGAAGAGTAGTTGCTCCTGTTTTTGCTCCTCGCACCAGTTGTAAGGCAATATTGGCATGGATGGCAACACCAGGGGTAGGGTTTTTAGCAGATATCAAAGAAGAACTGAAGGGAGTGCTAAAAAAATCATTGGTACTGGTGGCAGTTGAACCAATAAATACCATGCGATCGCTCATCAATTTAGCGGGAATTTTTCCCGCTAACACATCCCGCATGCTGACTGTACGTAATGCTGTTTCTGAACCATGCCAATTGAGGAGAATTTGATATCCTCCAACATCGGCATCGGTATAACCAGCTTCTAAGTCTTTAAGTGGCTGATAGATAGCTTTACCTAATTGAAACTTTAGTTGCTTTGCATCTACAGATTCCAAGGTAATTTTGTCAGCTTCGAGGTACTTGAGGGCGACAACGGTTCCTAGTCCTGCTTTAATTGCACCACCTTCTTTCACGTCTTCCGCTGTCAGTAAAGCACGGCGCACGTGGCGATCGCCATCTAATACCAAATCTGCAAACCCAACCTGTCCTTTTTTCTTCAGTTCCGGTGGCGGCTTGACCCGTTCGCCAGTGATTTTTTCTACTCCGAATAAATTAGGAGTGGTACGGAAAACCTCTGCTAATTGCTCCCCACCAGTTCCTTCTGGTAAATCACGATATAAATCTAGACCAATAGCACGGGGTTTTTGCGATCGAATTTTATCCAGTAATTTGGCTAATGCCCAATCTGGAACTGGCCATTTCCCCACCGATTCAATATCACGTTCGTCAATGGTGACAATTACAACTTCATCAGCTAGTTCCTGTTGGGATTTGAGCCGTACCCATTCATCACGGAGTTTCCACTCAGGTAGGTTAAATAGTCCCAAAGTTTGCCCAGCAATAACTGTCAGGGCAACGGTGGGAGTAATAATGAAAATACTGCGAGTATTTTGGATAAAAGCTTGAAATCGACTCCACATATTACATAAAAGAGGGAAGGAGGGAAGGAGGGAAGGAGGGAAGGAGGGAAGGAGGGAAGGAGGGAAGGAGGGAAGGAGGGAAGGAGGGAAGGAGGGAAGGAGGGAAGGAGTGAGGGGAGTAGGGGGGATGATGGGTTAGTAATCAACTAACAACTACCAACTAATAACCATCAACTCCCAACTGTCAACTGTCAACTAACAACTAACAACTCCCAACCACCAACCTAATTACCAGATACAACGGGAGCCATTGCAATCTCCTTCAAATCTACAGAAGAAAGAAGCTCTTTCCATTGCTTACCAATGGTGGCATTATCAGGCTGTTGGGTATGTAAACTAGCAAGTTTAGCTACGCAATCGTACCAAACTCCATGTTTGCCAAAAGCCTTGGCTTGCTTGAGTACATCCTGCTGTTGCATTGCTGTTTTTAATTCTGCATTGGGTTGAATGCGCTTAATCCAACCATCAATGTATGGGGTACTGGGACTAAGCTTTCCATCTACTTTCAATGCTAGGAACCATTGGTAGTTCTTATTCTCTGCTAAGGCTGGAGCATCACTAGGTAACTTGATCGCAATTACTCCATACCTACCAGCAACTGGAACTGTCATTTTGTAATGTGTATTTCCTGCTTCATCCTTGATGCTGAATGCAGCTTTTTTGGCATTAGAAGGAGGAAGATATACCATGATAGTCGGACGCTCGGATACTGTTGTCCCGTAGTAACTTTGGGGCATGAGTCCAACTAATGCGGCTGGACCTGTTGCTGCCACGATTGAAGGATCTAAGGGATAAATACCAAGACGGGAAGCACCAGCAGCACTTGATTGTCGAGGAGCACTGTTTCCTTTTTCGGGGGTAAACAGATTGCCTCTGGACGAACCAGCACCTGCTTGTCGAGGAGCACTGTTTCCTTTTTCGGGGGTAAACAGATTGCCTCTGGACGAACCAGCACCTGCTTGTCGAGGAGCACTGTTTCCTTCTTGGGGGGTAAACAGATTGCCTCTGGACGAACCAGCCCTTGCTTTGCTGGGAGCACTGTTGTTTTTGTCGGGAATGAATAAGCCGCGAGAAGCCCCTCCAGTTGCTTGGCTGGGAATGCGATTGTCATCTGGTGGTGTAAATTTGACGGCATAAGCACTGCTTGTACTACTTGCCATCAGAGCGATCGCACTCAATGAACTCACTAAATATCGTCGTTTCATAATGCTAAATTTGTTTTATTAAGTTGTGATTTAAAACACACTAGATGAAACTGAAATAAAAAGGTATTTTTTCTACTAGTCCGAGCTGAAAGGAAATATATCAGCTGTTATAAACTAATTCCAGTAAAAAAACCATAATGAAAATACATGATTTCTGGCAATAAATATCAGTATTATCACTGAGCTATAGCCAATTACCTACTAAAACAAAAGTAGACCAAAAGAACGGGTCGTCAAAATCTGTTTTGCGAATCAAGTCTATTTGTGCTTGACGCAGTGCTTCAGCTTTAGTGGTTTGGGGTTTTTGCAGTTGTTTGTAGAAGTCAGTCATCAGCAGTTTTGCGGCTTTGTCTTTAACTGGCCACAAGCTGGCAAGGGTAGAGCGGGCACCGGATTTCACAGCTAAACCAGCCAATCCTAAAACGGCGCGATCATCTCCAGTGGCAGTATCACAAGCACTCAATACCAACAATTCGATCGCTTTTGATTCGCGATCACCACGATTCTGGAGCAGTTCCGATAATTCTTTAATATTGACTCTTCCATCCCAGGTAAGTAGATAAGTATCCTCCAGACGAGAACTAAATTGTCCGTGGGTTGCTAAATGCACAACATCGGCTTTACTGTATTTCAGCCGTTTTGCTAGGGCTTGATTGGTAAATTTTTGATTGAGTAATAGATCGGAGGATACTGTCTGTGAGATTTGCTTTACTTCTGTTTCTACCGCAGGTAAGGCTGCAAAACCAGAGCGGGATTCACTAATACCACCAATAACAGCATTAATTTTGTTTTCCTGCAGGGAGTTTGCTGCCATAAGTTGCAACCCTGGAGAAAGGGCAACGGCATATTTCTCCACTAAATATTGTTTCCCATCATATAAAGCAGCCATGGGAATATTACGTAACTTCCCATCTAGAACAAACACTAATGTCTTGGTATTTTTAAAGGCTCCATCCCTTTGCGCCGGACGAATTAGCCAATCGTAAAGTTTTTGAGTAAATCGCTTCCGATCTTCAACATCGGAAACAGGGTTGAGAGAGGCTAACAAATTATCGAGAGTTTGTTCAACTTCTGCTTGAGATTTGCGAATAGTATAATAACGCAGAGGTTCCCCTGTTTGAGAGATAATTACCCCCAAGCGATCGGGTAGAATAATTGGATAAATAACTGTTGCCGTGGGATCTACTTGATCAATCTGCTGTGTTTTATCCAAACAAGCTTCCCGCAGAAAGTTATCAAGTTCGGCAACTTGTAAAGATTCAATCAAACTCCGAGCCTGTACCAACTCTTGCTGCTGAGGCTGTCCATCCAATAGTAAACCTACCAGTTGCCGATAAACAGGCTCTACACTTTCGCGGAAAGAGAATTTGACATCAGAGTTAACAGCAACTAAATCAGAACGCAATAATTTTAATGCATTGACAGCTTGATTATAATTGGCGATCGCCTTTGGTTTATTACCCTGTAAATTGTACAACTTTCCTACCTGCCATGCTGATTGGGCAATAATATCTTCAGCTTGGATTTGCTGGGCAATATTCAGGGATTTTTCAGTTAATTTTTGAGCCTCTGATAACTGGGAATTACGTCTGTAAACCTGTCCCCATTGATACAGTGCATGGGCTTCTGCTCGAGCATCCTGAATTTGTTGTGCAGATTTGACTGTAGTTGCCATGAGTTTTGCCAGGTCTTGGTTTGGTAAAATTTCCTGGGAATTTGGCAATTTATTCAAAGTCGCGACGAAATTAATTGCAGCATAAAGGGAACTATGACTGGGTGGTAATTTTTCCAGTTGTTGTTTTACTTGAGGTGCGAGGGGAATGGCATATTCCAGTTTGTCGTAATCTACTAATAATTTCAAACGAGCTAAACGGGCTTGTAATTGTTCATTGGGGTTAGTAGCAGCTTTTTCAGCATCTTCAAAGTAATTGAATGCTGCTTCTGGATTTTGGTAATCAGCAGCAACCTTTCCCAAACTGGAAAGAATAGAACTTAACTGGGTAGTGGCTTGAATTTTTTTCCCTACAGCTAAACTAGCTTGCAATACTTCCTGGCTTTTACCATCACCAATTGCATGGAGAGCTAAACCAAGGGATCGCAATCCACTTACCTTAACTTCCGAATCAGGCATAGCTGCCATTTTCTCGGTGAGTGTTTCCAACTGCTTGCGAGAGCGACGGTAAAATCCCAAACCTTGTAAAGCTTGTGCTTGGTTAATTTTACTACCCAAACTCCCTACAGTATCCCCAGCTTGATCATAATACTTTTCAGCCCATTGCCAAGTTGCGATCGCTGCATCAGCTTGACTAGTACGTAGTTGTAGATTTGCTTGAGTATTCAGTATTTGTGCCCAGATAATTGCATCAGCAGAGGGCTTAGCTTGTTGCAAAATTTTAATACTTTTGGCAATGGACTGTTTAGCTGGTTCCCATTGATTGAGTTCCTGTTGCGCTGTGGAAACATAACTCCAACTCAAAGCTTCATTTAAGTAGTCGCCTTGATTATGATACAGTTTTACGGCACTTCGCCAAGCTGCGATCGCTTCTGTAAATCTTCCTGAACTATAGAAATTTCGCCCCCCCTCCAGTGGGTTGGTAGATTGGGAATAAGAAATAACCGGAGTTTTTGCTGGAGCAGATGCTTTTGTCGGAGTAGTATTCAGTACTAAAAATAGAGTTAAAACACTTAAACTAAGATATAACCAATGCCTTCGTTTAATTAAGTTAATCATAAGTAATTACCAATATTGAACATTTTTTCACATCCAAGTTTGAGCCGAAACTTAGGACTAAACCCCATCCATCGTCAAATCTGGAGTTTTCATGTAGGTTGGGTTGAACAATGTAGACGCAACAGCGTCTTGGAGCAGAGTAACCCAAAGTAACCATTGCTATTGTTGGGTTACGCTATCACTTTTCACAGGATGCCGAAGGCTATACCCAATCTACAACAATTACCAATCTCAAGGTGGTTTTGGTTGAATAAATCCATACTTGAGACATCACATCAATTTCAATAGACTTATATTGCCCAAATGAAAATTGGATCTATCATATCTTTTCCGCTTACATCGGAATGATAAAAAAGATCAGCGAAAAAGCTTTATTCTTGTTCGGGCTTCCTTCTACGCTCCTCTGCGTTCAAAAAAATATAATTCCGATGCCAACGGATTTGATATCAGTTCGCGTTACAATTACAATTGCGGTGTCATTTTGGGTTTAACTATGACCACCTTCTTCCCCGCCAATACAGACTTACATCTCCCTGACAGCGACGGCAAACCAATGGCAGACAATACCGAACAATTTCGTTGGATTGTCTTAATTAAGGAAAATCTGGAAATCCTGTTTGCTGATGATCCTAATGTTTTTGTGGCGGGGGATTTGCTCTGGTATCCTGTCAAATCCCGCCTCATTTCACCAGTCGCACCGGATGTCATGGTAGTATTTGGTAGACCGAAAGGAAGACGAGGGTCTTACAAACAGTACCAAGAAGACAATATTGCACCCCAAGTAGTGTATGAAATTTTCTCACCTAGCAACAATGTAGATGAGATGGAACGTAAGCTGGAATTTTACCAAACCTATGGAGTAGAAGAATACTATCAGTATGACCCAGAGCGCTACGAACTCAAAGGTTGGCAACGGCAAGGTGAACAGTTGTTACCAATCGCTCACATAGACGGGTGGACAAGCCCCCGGTTGGGTATTCGATTCGCGGTGGGAAACCATGAACTCGTTATTTACCGTCCAGATGGGCGACAATTTTTGAGTTCTGTGGAATTGGAGCAAAGGGCACAACAGGCAGAGCAACAATTACAGGAAATGCAAGCATTATTACAACAATACCGCGATCGCTTTGGGGAATTAGATAAATAGAGAGAAAAAGATTCTAGAAAGCACCATTAAAAATCTGATTAGCTGTCAGTTTCAAATCTGGAAGGGTAGGGGATATAATATATTCCCTCGAAATCGAGTAACTTGATACTCTATCAAAACTTTATTTGCTCCCTTTTATCCCATACAATAATTACATCTTTGCAACACTACAAGTAGCTTGTTGGGGCAAAGAACCAGGAGTCTGAGATTTGTCTGCAACAAGTTCAACTTTGCCATCAGGATTACGTTGCCATGAAGTAGCTTCAACAAGAGTTTCTGCTGCTTTGGGTACTTTTGCCGCAACTGGCTGATTTTGACGATATGCAGATAAGTCGCGAATATCATACCAGGTGCGATCGCTTTTTATATCTTGATTGGGATTTTGTGGTATTCCGCCCCTTCCTGTTGCCACAAAACTACTACCACGGGTATCTGCACAAGCAGTA